>JBFFIS010000066.1:0-9173 GCA_041556375.1 Desulfurivibrionaceae bacterium
TGCCCTCCCTGAGCACCTCCGGCTCGGGACCGACAAGGGAGATTACCGAAGAAGGCATGGGAAAGACATCACCACCATCGATGATCTCATCCACCTGGTTGCCAAAGAGCTGTTCAACCTCAAAGGCTGAAGACGGTAAATCCTCGCTGCTAACACCGGCAGTGGTGGTGACAATAGGATTGCCCAACATCTCGACAAGCATCTGACAAATTGGATTTTCCGGCACCCTGATACCCACTGTCTTTTGCTTAGTAATCATGATTTTGGGGACAATTTTCATGGTGGGCAAAACAAAGGTGTAGGCGCCGGGCAAATTTTTCTTCATAAGCCGGTAGGCGTTATTTGACATGGAGCAATAGGTGCTGACGTTTTTCAGATCACAGCACATAAAACTAAAGGGCTTTTGTTTTGGGCGGCCCTTAAGCTGGTGGAGGCGCTTGACAGCCTTCTGGTTAAAGATGTCACACCCCATACCATACACCGTATCTGTAGGGTAACAGATGATACCGCCGCGTTTAAGGACAGCAACAGCTTTTTCAATCAGTCTTGACTGGGGATTATCTGGATTGATATACAACATAGCATATGAGTGACAAGAACGGCCTGCGATAGATGCAGGCCTTTTCTTTTTTTTAACAAAAAACAAAAAGCGCCAACAGAACTTTTCTGATAGAGACTCGCCATTATAAAACCAGATGATGATATACTGGCACATGCTTCGGGAAGCAAATCTTTTTTTCAAGCTGTTTTGCTCAGCAAACTAAGAAACAAACGTTCTCATCCTGGCCAACATGAAATGAAAAACTACGTCATAAAAATAAACCTTAATAAAAACACGGTGCCAACAGCATAGCTGCTGCGTGCGCCACTAGAGCTCTCCATCAAAGGATATAAAAATGTTATCAGAGACCATCGAACACGCCTATACATTTGACGACCTCCTCCTCATGCCCGGCCCTTCAGAGGTACTGCCCGACGCTGTGGATCTTTCCTGCCGACTGACCAAAGAAATCGCCCTCAACATTCCCATTGTCAGTGCTGCCATGGATACCGTCACTGAGCACCGCACCGCCATCACTCTGGCTCGTGAAGGCGGTATTGGTATCATCCATAAGAATATGACCATTGAAGATCAGATTTTGCAGGTCAGGAAGGTTAAAAAGTCTGAGTCAGGGATGATTATCGATCCGGTCACCACTACTGAGGACAGCACCGTTGCCGACGTTCAAGAGATCATGGCTACCTACCGGATATCCGGCGTACCGGTCCTCAAAAACAAGAAACTTGTTGGTATTGTCACCAACCGCGACCTGCGCTTTGTCTCTGACCAAGGCCTGCGGGTCAGGGACGTTATGACCTCAAAAAATCTTGTGACTGCCAAGGCCGGTATCACTTTGGAGCAATCCAAAGCATTGCTCCACGAACACCGCATCGAAAAGCTCCTGGTGGTCGACGACAAGGACGGCCTCACCGGTCTCATCACCATTAAGGACCTTGAGAAGATTAAGAAGTATCCCAATTCAGCCAAAGACTCCCTGGGCCGCCTGCGGGTGGGTGCTGCCATCGGTATTGGTACTCCCATGGAAAACATTGCCAAGCTGGTTGAGGCCGGTGTCGATGTCATTGCCCTTGACTCGGCCCATGGCCATTCCAAAAACGTCTTGAACACCCTGAAAGCCGTCAAGAACGTCTTTCCCAACCTGCAGATTATTGCCGGTAATGTCGCCACGGCCGAGGGCACAGAGGCCCTAATCAAGGCCGGGGCCGATTGCGTCAAGATAGGTGTTGGCCCCGGTTCAATCTGCACCACCCGTATCGTTGCCGGTGTCGGTGTGCCGCAGATGTCGGCAATCTACAATTGCGCTAAGACCGCTGCCCAATACGGCATCCCCATTATCGGCGACGGCGGTATCAAACACTCAGGTGATATCACCAAGGCCCTGGGCGCCGGCGCTGACACCATTATGGCCGGTAGCCTGTTTGCCGGCACAGACGAATCACCAGGCGACACCTTCCTCTACCAGGGCCGAACCTACAAGGGCTACCGCGGCATGGGCTCCCTCGGTGCCATGAAGCAGGGGAGCAGCGACCGCTACTTCCAGGACAAAACAGCTAAATATGTTCCTGAGGGCATTGAGGGCAAGGTGCCCTATAAAGGGTCGCTGACCGATATTATCTATCAACTCATGGGCGGTTTAAGTTCCGGCATGGGCTATGTGGGGGCCGCTAATATCCGTGAGCTTCATACCAAGGCCCGGTTTGTCAAAATCAGTCCGGCCGGCCTCAAAGAGAGCCATGTCCATGATGTTATTATTACCAAGGAAGCCCCGAACTACAGGCTCGGCTAACACCGGCACTCACTTTTTTCTAAAATTTAGCCAAAGAACGTAACCAATGAATATCCATAGCGAAAAAATACTTATCATCGATTTCGGTTCCCAGACAACCCAGCTCATTGCCCGCCGCATCAGGGAACAGAAGGTCTATTGCGAAATCCATCCCTACAATACCGACCTTGCCAAGATCAAAGAGCTCAACCCCTCCGGCCTTATTCTCTCCGGCGGTCCTCGCTCTGTCTATGACGAAGGAGCACCAAAGTGCGACCCAGGCCTCTTTGAGCTTGATCTCCCCATTCTTGGCATCTGTTACGGCGCCCAGCTCATGGTTCAGGAGATGGGCGGTGTGGTTGAGCAGGCCCAAAAACGCGAATTTGGCAAATCAAGTCTCGACATTGAGTATTATGGCGGTCTTTTTGCCGGCTTTGACAGCAGCAAGAAAGAATGCCAGGTATGGATGAGCCATGGCGACCGCATTGAAAAATTGCCCGACCATTTCACGGTCTCCGCCCAGAGTGAACATTCACCCTATGCCGCCATTCGCCACGAGAGCAGACCACTGGTCGGCGTTCAGTTTCATCCAGAGGTGGCCCACACCCTGATCGGCACCGATATCCTGCGCAACTTTCTCTTCACCCTCTGCAAATGCCAGCCTTCCTGGACCATGGAATCCTTTATCGACACCACTGTCGCGGCCATCCAGCAGAAGGTCGGCAGCGACCAGGTGATCTGCGCCTTGTCCGGCGGTGTTGATTCGGCCGTTACCGCTGCCCTCATCCACAAAGCCATCGGCGACCAGCTTACCTGCATCTATGTCAACAACGGCCTGATGCGTACCGGTGAGACAGCCAGTCTGCTGAAATTCTTTGATGAGACCACCCACCTCAAGGTCATCGATATCGATGCCGTTGACTACTTTCTCGATGAGCTCGCCGGGGTTATCGACCCGGAGATTAAGCGTAAAAAAATCGGCTATGGCTTTATTAAAATATTTGAGGAAGAGGCCAAAAAACTGGGCGATGTCAAATATCTGGCCCAAGGGACTCTTTACCCTGATGTTATTGAAAGTGTTGCCCTCGACGGCGGTACCGTTATAAAATCCCACCACAATGTCGGTGGTTTGCCGGAGATTATGAAGCTCGATCTGATTGAACCCCTCAGGGAGTTATTCAAGGACGAGGTTCGCCTCTTGGGCCTGGAACTTGGTCTGCCTGATGAGGCCGTTTATCGCCAGCCCTTTCCCGGGCCGGGTCTGGGTATCCGCATCATGGGCGAAGTCGACCGTGAACGCCTCGATATCCTGCGCCAGGCTGACGTCATTGTCCTTGAGGATATGAAAAAGAGCGGCTGGTATAATAAGGTATGGCAGTCCTTTGCCGTGCTCCTGCCCATCCAGACCGTTGGAGTCATGGGCGACGAGCGCACCTATGAAAATGTTATTGCCCTGCGCTGCGTTGACAGTCTCGATGCCATGACCGCAGATTGGTCCAAACTGCCCTATGAGCTGATCGGCCGTATCTCTAACCGCATCATCAATGAGGTTCGCGGTGTCAACAGGGTGGTGTTTGATGTCTCTTCCAAGCCGCCAAGCACCATTGAGTGGGAATAAGGGCAATAAAAGCCCCATTCCCCTGGCCTGACAAAATATAAAACAAGTGTTGATCCAAAAAACCTTAAACAAACTTACTGAAATCATGCTTAAAACTGGAATTTACGTGGATGCCGAAAACATCCGTCTCTGTGGCGGCTATGGCATGCGCTATGACATTTTGGTGGATCTGGCCAATGCTAATAACTCGATCATGCTACGGGCCAACTCCTATCTTGCTGAAGACCAAAAACGCACTGAAGAAGATTCGGAGTATCGCAACAAGCTCTACGCCTATCATGATGTCCTGCGCAAATGCGGCTTCAAGGTCATCAAGAAATACGTCAAACATTATGTTGATGACGAGGGCGTCGTTACCACCAAGGCCAACGCCGATATGGATCTGGCCATTGATGCCATTCTCCAGTCCCGCAACCTCGACCGCATCATCCTCCTCACCGGTGACGGTGATTTTATCCGCCTGGTGACGGCCTTGCAAAATAAGGGCTGCCGGGTTGAGGTTATCGGTTTTAATAATGTCAGCAATGATCTACGCGAAGCAGCGGACATTTATCTCTCCGGCTTTTTGATTCCGGGCCTTCTCCCCTTTTCTGCAGATATGGACGGCGACAACTGGCATCGCGGCACAGTGGCGACCTATAAGGCCGATCGAGGTTTTGGCTTCTTTCGCTATTTTTATTTTGCCGACAACGGCATCAAGGCCCAGACCGTTTTCTTCCACTGCTCGAAGTCGGCCCATGAGCAGGAGTCTCATGTTTTCACCCAGCACGGCAAAATTTTTGAATTCCAGATTGTTCCGACCTCACGGGACGCTGCCAAGGTTGAGGCCCAGAACATTCGCTTGCTCAACGCCGACAACTACTAGCAGGACTCCTTCTTTAGGACAGGGCCTCACCAGCCCTTTTTTTTATTTCTCAAATTTCCTTTCTTAGGTCATTTGATGTAAACTGTTTCTATTATTTCTTCAGATTCTGAAGGGTTACCCCTCAAAGGGACCAAGCCGCCTATGAACAGTTTCCCCAAAAACTTATTCCCTCCGCGCCCATGAAATCCTTGAGCCCCCATGCCGTTTCTGATCCCCAAGTAGCGATACGCCTTCTTGACTGTATCCTGCAGATTGCCGATACCATGAACGGCACTGAACGTCGTTCCGAACGGAAGATGGACAAAATTCTTGCCATTATTCTCGAATATCTTGGGGCGGAACAGGGCTCGATCATGGTTCTCGAAAGACGGCAACTCGTCGTTTGTGCGGCGACACGTTCAGGGATCATCGGCATGAAACAACCGCTGGAAGCAGACCTTGTCGCCTCCTGGGTAGCAAGAGAGGGTGAGCCCCTCTTCATTGAAGACATCTCCAAGGACTCGCGTTTCCCCATGCGGGGCGGCGGCACTTATAAAAAGAACTCTCTGCTTTGTGTTCCCATTTTCCAGGCAGATAAGGTGGCCGGCACCATCAATGTCTCGGACAAGGCTGGCAACCGCGACCTGCTCAAACAGGACGTTCACCTCCTTTTGCACTTCAGCAGCATCATCATCTGGGGTTTGCTCCTTGAAGACCTGCAACGGAAACTGACCCAGCAACGCTCCACCCTTCGCAAACGTAATAAAGAGCTGCAGAGACAACAGGAGCTCCGCAGTCAGCTATCGAGCATGCTCATCCATGACCTTAAAACACCCCTGGCCGAGGTTGTTGCCAATCTTGACATTCTCTCCTACTCGATAAAGGATGAGAACAAAGAATTTCTTGAGGGTGCCCAAATAGGCTGTGATCGCGCCGTGCGCATGGTGAGTAACCTGGTCAGTGTTGATAAGTTGTCTGACGGCGAACAGCAGCTGCTCCTGGAGAACGTCAACCCTACCGAACTTCTCACCGAGGCCCTGTCTTCCATCCGTGGCATCGCCCGCCTCAAGGACATTGCCATTGTCCATAATATAGAAGAGAACACTGAACTGCCGACATTGCGCCTTGACCGCACCCTGATTCTGCGTGTTTTCCAGAATATTCTCGCCAATGCCGTGAGCTACTCCAGCCCCCAGACTACTATCACCGCCGGCATTCGTTTAGAGGATAATCATATTGTCTTCATGCTTGTTGATGAAGGTCCTGGTATTCCAGCGGAGATGAGCGAAACTATTTTCGACAAGTATGCCCGCCTGTCAAGCCAGCAAGACGCCCTGGTGGGCACTGGCATGGGCCTGCATTTTTGCAGACTGGCCGTAGAACTGCACCAAGGCAGAATCTGGGTCGAGGGCAGCGAAGGACAGGGTAGCTGTTTTTTTGTGGAACTTCCTATCTAATCGTAGAGATAGCCGTTATTTTTTTAGACATGTGGCTTTAATGACTTTACTGACCCCGCAAAACATGACTTTTTTGATCGTGGATGACATGGACAACATGCGCCGTTCGGTGCGCGCTATGCTCAAACTGATCAAATACGGCAAAGATTACTACGAGGCCCCGCACGGCAAAGAGGCCTGGAAAATTCTGTCGCAAAAAAATCACGGCATAGATTTTATCATCTGTGATTACAATATGCCCTACATGAGCGGCACCGAACTCCTCCACCTCATGCGGGCCGACAAAAATCTCCGTGACATCCCCTTTCTGATGATTACTGCTGACGCCAATAAGGAGGTGGTGGCAGAGGCTGCCGAGCACGATGTCGATGCCTATTTGACCAAACCCTTTGTGACGGCATCCCTGGAGACCAAGATTGATGAGCTCCTCGACAAGGCGGAAAACCCGGATCTTCCCACCAAGCTGCTCAAAGAATCAAAACTGGCCGAGGAGAAAGGTGATATCAAGAAGGCCCTGCAGCTTGCCCTGGAGGCTTCCAAGGCCAACCGTAATCTCTCTCGGCCTTATCGCGAACTTGGTCGCCTCTTTATTAAGATCAAAAACGTCAAACAGGCCATTTCCCAATTCACCCAGGCCATTGACCTAAACAGGCTTGATGTCACCTCGTATCATTACCTCGGTCAACTCTATCTTCACCAGGGCAAACTGGACAAGGCCATTGACTATTACAGCAAAGCCATGGACATTAGTCCCCGGCACAGTGACCGGGCCTTTAAGTTTGCTGATCTTCTCATCAAGAAAAAGCAGCCCCAAAAGGCTGAAAAAGTTCTGCGCCTCCTGTTAAAACATGACCCCACCAACCAGGATAATCTTGAAAAAATTGCTCTGATGGCCAGCAGCCACGGCTTATTAGAGTTAGCGATCAAATGTTATAAAGACATCATCAAACATGCGCCGCGCCGCCTCTCAATCCATAAACGTCTAGGCCTGGCACTCCAGCAGTCTGGCCAGCATAAAGAGGCCAGCGCCTACCTGGAAAAGGCCTCCCAGAAATTCACCGAGGATGTCGAACTTCTGATCGCCTTGGCCAACAGCTATTTGGCCATGGACATGTTGATCCGCGCCGACCGATGTGCGGCCAAGGCCGCTCAACTTGACCCCGACAACCGTGAAGCAAAAAGCATCCTCAGCCAGTGCTGACATCTTGCCCCTTACATGATTCGCAAAAGTGAATACAAAATAATTACCGAACCTTTCCGCGAGTATGACCCAATGCACACCCCTAAAATTTTAGCGTAGCAGACGAAACAATGGCCCAGAACCTGACGCTTCTTCTTACCATCCGTACCCTTTCTCAACAGGGCGAAAAAATATTGGGAAACCGTTGGCTGCCCTTCATTGACTACCTGCGCAATGAACTAGGACACCATGGAACAGAGTCTGACTTAAGCAGTGATGACCTTCTCGTCTTTACCTTTCCCCAGGGCATGGAAGGGTTCGCTGTTCTCCTCACCGTCCTCTTGAACAGTAAGAAAGAGTTTGACTGGCAAGCAGCAAGCGGCCCTTGCCCCCTGCAAATTGTCATGGATCTCGTGCCCCACAGCGACTTCGACATTGCGAACCTCCTGCCCGACAGCAGCGTTTGGGACTCTTTGCATCAAGAGGTCATCTATATTTCCCCAACCCTTGAAAAGAAATGGCGCTCTACCATCGCAGATCTTCACAATTTTCCAGCCCATGAGATCCAATCCGACGGCTCCGGGCTCAACAGGGTTATATTTCTTGATCATGATGTAGGTAAAAGGCCAAAACTTCTGGCCTTTCGCTCCTTACCCGTTTCAGGCAAGGGGGCCGAATGTTTTTACTGCGGCATGACCTCCCACCACGCTTCACTTTGTCCGAGCAAGTCTCTGTCCATGGCTTCCTGGGGACTCGCTGATGTCGGATATCTATCCTTTGCCGACCTCAATACAGTCTACAAACATGTTTTCCCTGAGAAAGCCAACCTGGTTGCTGAACTCGCCGCCGGCGTCAAGACAGCCCAGATTCGTAAAAACCCTAAACTCCTCACCTTCATCTCTTTTTTTGATATTTCTGCTGTCTACCAGCCCCGTTTTCTCTGGAACTTTGTCTTCTCCGGCTATAGCCAATGGGAGTCAATCTATCTTTCCGACCGCATAAAAATCGACAATCGCAACCTCCACCTGGGACTGGATTGCCTGCGTGTCGGCCAGCATGAACAGGCCCTGGAAATTCTCGAAAAGGAAAAAAAACGCAAAGACGGTGACCGTTTTGCCGCTAATATTGCCCTGACCTTCTGTTCCCTTGAACTCAACAGGCCAAGCGACATGGTGCGCTACCTCAACGAGGCCCGCAACCTTGCCCACCAAACCAGGGAAATCATCTATTGCAACCTGCTACTGTCCCGCTATCATGAATTATCACAGGATTTCTGGAACGCCAAAGAGGCTGTTGGCAAGGCCATCAAGGCCGATTACGACTGCCTTGACGTCCAATACCGCCGCATCCAGCTTGCTGTCCGGGAAGGCTTGAGTGACCGGGAATTCAAGCAACTACGCAGCTTGATTGTTGGCCAAAAAGAAATCTTCATGAAGGCCCTCCTTGACCCGCAAATGCTGCCAATCCAAGGCCTTATCGAAGAAATTCTCAGCCAGCAGCATGCTGTCATCTCGGTTGATGCTCATAAGTATTTTAAAAACGCCCAACTGGAAGCCCAGGCTCTGGAAGTATGGCTCCCTGAAAACGACACGCGACGGGAGGAGAACAAAAACAACCTTGAACAACTGGCAAAACAACTGGCAAGAAAAAGTTATTTTGACCTTCTTGACGTCTCTGAGCGCAGCAACGGTCTCTCTTTTACCTGCAGACGTTTACGAAAAGATAACGCCGACCGTTTGAACGAAAA
>JBFFIS010000067.1:0-9125 GCA_041556375.1 Desulfurivibrionaceae bacterium
ATGCCTTTACCTTTCTTGAAGGTGGTCAGGTAGGGTGGGGGACAATTTGCGGTTCTCCGGCCGGTGCTAATATCGTCGCTAATATGATTATTGGCCCCCGTATAGCCGGCTCCCCTGATGCCCACCATATCTCAGCCGATATTATGCAGTGGTATTCTGAGGCCGAGATGCCTGTCTATACACCTGCAAAGGCAAGAGTCGACCCCGCACGAATTGTCAAAACCACGAGTCAATCCCCCTTGTGTCATATCTCGGTGGGCAAATGGATGAAGAAATCAGGTTTGCCCCTGAAAAGTGCTGAGCGTAAGGATCGCTGTGCTCGTGTAGCAGCAAGTACAGCCTACCGTCTTGTTGAGCTACTTAATGACTGGCATGATGGCAAGTACGAACCAACCAATGATTTCAGTCCTGCCTCTGAGCATGGCATAACCGGGCAGTTTAATTGTATGGAGTGTCATGGTGATGATGTTCCTGAGGCCCCTCAGGCCTCTTGATCAAATCTGGTTGTGCTTATCTTTACATAGTAAGTCGCAAAAATTACTAGTATGCAAAGGGCTGGTATTTTGTCTGTATTTTTTAAGGCAACATGCCAGCCCTTTTTTGTATCTTTTTATCACGTCTTTCACCTTTCTTAGGGCTTTAAAATATTTTTTATACGCCTGAGCTATTTCCTTCGTTATAGTGCCTTATTACTTAATAGTTAAAGGTACATATATGAAAATTTGCTGTCTTATTCTTGCTGCTGGCAAGGGCACAAGGATGAAATCCTCGATGCCCAAGGTGCTTCATCCCGTGTTTTTTCAGCCCATGGTCTGTCACGTTCTTGATGCTGTCAACAACTTGGCCTTGCTCCAAACTATAGTTGTTGTCGGCCATCAATATGAAATGGTTCAACAGGCCTTGGCTGATTATGGAATTTCCTTTGCTATCCAGGAGGAACAAAATGGTACGGGACATGCCGTTCTCGTTTGCGAGGGGGAACTCGATCGTAGCTGCGATACTGTCCTTGTTCTCTGCGGAGATACCCCCCTTGTGCGTTCCGAAACACTTCAGAGGATGATCGACCATCATCAGTCTCAACAAAATGTCATTACCGTCATGAGCACTGAGGTTGGTTCGCCCTTTGGATACGGGCGAATGGTTTGTGATGAGCATCGCCAGCTCAAGGAGATTGTCGAGGAAAAAGATGCCACGGATGATCAACGGCGTATTTGCGAAATTAATGCCGGAATTTATCTCGTTCAACGTGATTTTCTTTTTAAGGCCCTGGCTACTGTGGGGACTGACAATGCCCAGGGTGAGGTCTATCTTACCGATATTGTAAGAAAGGGTAATGATAGCGGGGTTAAGGTCGCTAGTTTTATTTGTGAAAATAGTGCGGAGATCTTGGGTGTTAACTCCCGTCAGGAGTTGGCTCTCGCCCACGACTTCAAGCAGCAGGAATTGTTTGTCAAACTCTGGGATTCCGGTGTTTCGTTGCACAGGCCGTCAACTTTGTCTGTTCATCCAGCCGTTTCAATAGGTGCTGATAGCGTGGTTCAGGCAAACTGTACAATTGATCAAAATGTGATTATTGGTCGGCACTGTGAAATAGGATCCCAGGCCTACATAAAAAATAGCTATATCGGTGATGACGTCATGGTGGGCCCTGGGTCTGTGTTGATTGGTGCCAAGGTCGACTCAGGCACCATCGTCTCACCGGGAACTGTGTCCATCGCGGAAAATGAAATGAGCTTTGCCGTTGGGGAAGGGCAGGCGTAACCGGTTGTTTTCATGCGTTCACTCCTGTTAAACAGTTCTTGACTTTGTTTTTTTGGGTTGATTATATGAAATTATCTTATGTGTTTGTTTATAATATTGAGCTATCTCGGTGAAATTTAGATGATTCGTCTGGGATGAGTTTTTATGGAGATTTTTATGGAGTTCGAAGGATTAACACGACTGGAAGATATTGTGGGTCGTTTATTGTCACAACATGCAGAGTTGAAAAAGCAAAATGAAATGCTTGCTGCAGAGGTGGATGAAAAAAAACAGGAGCTTGGTAGGCTTCATGATAAAATTCTTGAGATGCACGGAGATAAGGAAGAGGTGCATCATCGTGTCAGTTCAATCCTGACCAAGCTCGAAGAGTGGGAGCAAGTCAAGGAAGGTTCTGAGTCAGTCCACCAGGAAACAGCTCCAGAGGTTCCAGTCGATCAGGAATCGCAAAAGCATCTTTTTAATATGGGTGTTTAAAGTCTGCGGCCAGGAATTTTTTGTAGCTTTTTTTGGATTTAGGTGTGAATAGTATGGAGAGGGTGGTTAAATTTGAAGTTCTCGGGCAGGAGTATCCCCTTTATACTGATGCCCCTGAAGAGGACGTTCAGGAAATTTTGGGGTTGGTCAAGTCCCAGCTCGAAGGCCAAGGCCACCGCTCAAGTTTGCCTGTGAATAAGATTGCTATTCTTGCAAGCCTTAATATGGCTGGTAAGTATGTGCGGCTGAAAAGAGATTTTGAGGAGTATCGTTTAAAAATAGAAGAATCAGTTGATCGCATTCAAGGTAATATTGATCAGGTTCTTTAATCGACGTTTCTCTTCGACCAAATTTTCCCCTGCCTGGTTCGTTTTTGGCAGCATTTTCGAGCCAACTCATACATCTAGGGCGACTCCCCTGATACATTAGAGAATGTTCGCCTCGCTGCGAAATCACTCGAGGGTATTATGAGCTTCTCCCACCTAACTATGTTAGGTTCGATGTAGCTGGCGAGACGGCCAAGGCGGGGGATTTTTAGCCTCTTTGCCTCAAGTTGTTATTTATTTTTTGTAGCTGCCTCTATGTAATAAAAATGGGCAGATTTAATATGAGATGTGACAAGCTTTTTCTCAAAGTTGGAAGTGCCGAGATGAGCTGACTGAGTTCCACAAAAGAACAAAGTGTTAACGAGAGTGTTCTCTATCGTCGCTAGACGCTGGCGGGCCTACGGTGAGAAATTCCTGGGATTACCCAGATTATATATGAAGAATGTATTTTTGTTTAAAGAGTGTTGTGGGTGGAACTGCCGTATTGGTTAAGCCAGACGTTCCTTTTGCGACCAGCCCTTCTTTATATATGCCTTTCTAGGCAGCATTTCTCTTTTTTTCACTTCCTTCTTTTTTTATATAATTGACCAGCTAAAAGCCGTCCAAGACTTTTTTTTTGGGGCTTTGGTAGTTTTTTGGTCTTACCCTGGAGATACCCTCGTGACTACACAGGTTCTGCTATATAGTATTTTGTTTTTGGTCGTTGGTATTGTTGGCGGCTTCTTCCTGAAAAAGAAAATGGAGGAGAGCAAACAGCAGGATGTTGAAAGCCAACGCCGTAAATTGCTTGAAAACGCCTTGGCTGAAGCGGCACAAATTAAAAAAGATGCCGAGCTTCAGATCAAGGCTGAGGCCCTTCAGTTAAGGGAGGCTGCCGAGAAAGAAGCCCAGACCCTCAAGGTCACCCTTCTAAAAGAAGAAGAGTTGTTGAGCCAAAGGATTGAGCAGGCGAATCGTAAGGTCGACCTGCTTGATAAGCGCGAGATGGATTTGCTCAACAAAGATGAGGCCCTGGCAGCCAGTCAGGATGAGCTGGCTGAACGCACCAAGGAGATAGACTCTCTTATTGAGGAACAGCGCTTTAAACTCGAACAAATATCCGGCATTTCACGGGAAGAGGCGATCGCCAAACTCACGGAAAGCATCGAGAGTGAGGCCCGCATGGAAGCGGCCAAGTCCATTGTCCGTATCGAAAATGAGATGAAGATTGAGGCAGATAAGAAGGCCAAAAATATCTTGGCCTTAGCCATCTCTCGTTATGCAGGTGATTATGTCGCTGAAAAAACTGTTTCTGTTGTGCCGCTGCCCAATGACGAGATGAAAGGGCGGATTATTGGTCGTGAGGGCCGTAATATCCGGGCCATTGAGGCCGCTACTGGTATTGATATTATTATTGATGACACCCCTGAGGCCGTTATTCTTTCTGGTTTTAACCCCGTCCGTCGCGAGGTCGCCCGCCAGGCCCTGGAGCAGCTTATTGTTGATGGTCGTATTCATCCAGCTCGCATAGAAGAGGTTGTTGCCAAGGTTGAAAAAGAACTCGATACCACCATGCGTGATTCCGGCGAGCAGGCAACTTTCGATGTCGGGGCCCACGGTGTTCACCATGAAATCATCATGCTGCTTGGTCGTCTGCGTTATCGGACAAGCTATGGCCAGAATGTCCTCCAACATTCCCTTGAGGTTGCCTTTCTCTGCGGCATAATGGCAGCAGAGCTGGGGCTTGATGTCAAGCAGGCCAAACGGGCTGGACTTCTCCATGATATCGGCAAAGCCGTTGATCATGAGGTGGAAGGGTCGCACGCCAGTATCGGTGCCAATTTGGCCAAGAAATATGGGGAGCATGAGGCCATCGTCCACGCCATCGCCGCCCATCATGAGGATGTGGCCCCCGATTCTATTTTAGATGTCCTGGTTCAGTCGGCTGACGCCCTGTCCGGAGCCAGGCCAGGTGCCCGCAAGGAAATGCTTGAATCGTACGTCAAGCGTCTTGATGATCTGGAACAGATTGCCATGTCGTTTAAGGGTGTGGAAAAATCTTTTGCCATCCAGGCTGGCCGTGAAATTCGTATTGTTGTCGACAGTAACGATATTAACGACCCAGGCGCTGGTCTTCTCAGTAAGGATATTGCCAAGAAAATTGAGAACGATTTGACCTATCCCGGTCAGATCAGGGTAACGGTCATCCGCGAAACACGCTCCGTGGAATACGCTAAGTAAGTAAAGCAAGAACTCAAGAAATTAAGAAATTAGAGGGGGAAAGGATGTAAAGAATTGAGAGCTCTTCTCACTCTTTTTTATTTCTCGACCTTCTCTAATGTCTCTAACTCCTCTCCATTCATAAATGAATTACACAATAGAAGAACAAGTTGCCCTCATCGAGCGGGGCACAGTCGATGTCATTAATAAAGAAGATCTGATTGCCAAGCTTAAGAAGTCGAAGGCCACAGGTAAACCGCTGCGAGTGAAGGCCGGTTTCGATCCCACCGCCCCAGATCTTCACCTTGGTCATACGGTGCTCATCCAGAAGTTGAAGCATTTTCAAGATCTCGGCCATCAGATTCTTTTTTTGATTGGCGATTTCACCGGCATGATCGGTGACCCTACGGGAAAAAGTAAGACCAGGCCGCCCCTCACCAAAGAAGATGTGGCCCGCAATGCCGAGACCTACAAGGAGCAGATTTTCAAGATCCTTGACCCTGACAAGACTAAGATCGTTTTTAACAGTGAGTGGCTCAACAAGTTGACCTCTCTTGATATGATCCGCCTGGCCTCCCAGCTTACCGTGGCCAGAATGCTTGAGCGTGATGATTTTCGCAAAAGGTTCGAGGGGCAGCAGGCCATCTCCATTCATGAGTTTCTTTATCCACTCATCCAGGGGTATGACTCGGTGGCCCTCGAGGCAGATGTTGAACTTGGCGGTACGGATCAGCGTTTTAATGTCCTCATGGGCCGCGATTTACAGCGCACCTGGGGCCAAGATCCACAGGTGGTTATTACTTTGCCCTTGCTCGAAGGACTTGACGGCGTCAATAAGATGAGCAAGTCCCTGGGCAATTATATCGGTATTACCGATGAGGCTAATGATATCTACGGTAAGGTTCTCTCTGTTTCCGATGACCTCATGTGGCGCTATTATGAGTTGCTGAGTGACCTTAGTAACGACGACATCGTTCAGCTCAAGGCTAATGTGGGTGACGGTACCGTGCATCCCAAGGCTGCGAAGATGCAGCTGGCCCGCGAGATAACAGCGCGTTTTTATGATGAGCACACCGCTCTTCAGGCTGAGGCCCATTTTGAGACAGTTTTTAAGAAGCATGATCTGCCCGATGATATCCCGGAGTATCAATGCTCCTGGCCGGAAGATAACATCTGGCTGCCCAAGCTCCTCGCCGAGGCCGGCATGGTTAAGGGAACAGGTGAAGGCCGTCGGATGATCAGCCAAAACGCGGTTTCCCTTGATGGCGAAAAGATAAGTGATCAGGATTTTAATGTCCCGGCCCAGGGTGAGGTGCTGCTCAAGGTCGGGAAGAGGAAATTTTGCCGGGTTATTTTTGCCGGCTAGCCCTTTATAATCAAGGACTCAGGGCTTTGTTTTTCGTATCTCTTGCTAATAGGCACATGACCCCCTTGTTTTCTGGTGCTGAGATGAGGACGGGGCGTAATACAGGTAACTCATGTCAGAAATCACCCCAAAAATCCTTGTTACCGGTGGCGCAGGCTTTATCGGTTCTCATCTTGTTGACAGGTTGTTAGGGGATGGTTTCTCGGTAAGGATTCTTGATAATTTTTCCACGGGCAGCTATGCCAATTTGCCTCAGGACCGTTCTGGTCTCGAGATTATTGAAGGCGATGTTGCTGACTCTCAGGTGGTGGAGCAGGCTGTTAAGGGTGTCACTGCCATTGTCCATCTCGCTGCCGTCGCCTCTGTTCAGGCCTCTGTTGAAGATCCGGCCGGCACCCATGCCTCTAATTTCATCGGTACTCTCAACCTTCTTGAGGCCTGTCGGCGCCATGGTGTGCAGCGTTTCCTGTTTGCTTCTTCTGCTGCTGTTTATGGTAATGGTGCAGTGCCTCCCATCTCTGAAGATGCGCCGGTTCAGCCCCTGACTCCCTATGCCTCAGATAAGCTGGCCAGTGAGTACTATCTCGACTTCTATGGTCGGGAATATGGTCTTGAGCCTGGTATTTTCCGTTTTTTTAATGTCTTTGGGCCCCGGCAGGACCCTTCATCTCCTTACTCGGGGGTGATCAGTATCTTTGTCGATCGCTGCCTGACCAGGCAGCCCCTTACTATCTATGGCGATGGCTGTCAGACCCGGGATTTTATCTATGTGACAGATTTAGTTACTATCCTGGTCAAGGCACTGACCGCACCATCCTTGGCCCGCGGGCCTGTTAACGTCGGCACCGGGAGCCAGACCAGTCTTCTCGACTTGGTTGACCAACTCAGTTCTTTACTCGGTCAGTCAATTGAGGTGAACCACCTGGCTCCCCGTCAAGGGGATGTCAAACACTCTTTGGCGGATATTAGTCGCCTTGAGGAGCGTTTTTCTTTTCAGCAAGGGGTGGACTTTGGCCGTGGACTTCAGGAGTTGGTTGCCTATCTGAAGGGTGCCCCGGATAACCAGTAAGACTTTTACAGCGAAGCCAATCGAGGTGCGAGGGTGAAAAGGATTGTTCCGGTTATATTATGTGGCGGATCCGGCAGTCGTCTCTGGCCCCTGTCGCGCCACAGCTACCCTAAACAGCTCCTGGCCCTTAACGGCAAGGGCAGCCTTCTGCAGCAAACCATTTTACGTCTTGCCGGCTTGACCCAGCTCACATCGCCTCTTGTCATCTGTAATGAAGAGCACCGTTTTCTTGTTGCCGAGCAGCTTCGGGAGGCTGATCTTACTGTTGATGCCATTATCCTCGAGCCCCAGGGTCGAAATACCGCGCCGGCTGTAGGCCTGGCCGCTCTCTATGTGCAGGATCATTGTCATGATGCACTGATGCTGGTTTTGCCTGCCGATCACCTGCTGGCCAATGTCGGCCAATTTCATCAGGCAGTATCCACTGCCTGTCATGTGGCCCAACAAGACTATCTGGTGTCCTTCGGAGTTAAGCCTCAGGGCCCTGAAACCGCCTATGGCTATATAAAAAAGGGAAGGCCGTTGGCTGATGACATGGCTGGTGCCTGCCAGGTTGCCGGATTTGTTGAAAAGCCAGACCGGCAAACTGCTGAAAATTTTGTCGCTACCGGTGACTATCTTTGGAATAGCGGTATGTATATCATGAGTCCGGATATCTTGCTGGCCGAAATGGATCGCCTTGCCCCGACCATCTCTTCAGCCTGTCGAGGGGCCTATGCCGGCGCAGTAAGAGATCTTGATTTTTTAAGGGTGGACAAGGATATTTTTTGTAGCTGCCCCGCCGACTCAATTGATTATGCCGTGATGGAAAAGACTAATAAGGCAGCAGTGGTTTCTCTGGCCTCCGACTGGACGGATGTCGGTTCGTGGAATACCCTGTGGGAGGTTGGTGAACAGGATGACGATGGCAATGTGATCACCGGTGATGTTGTGGCCCTTGATAGCAAGAATTGCTATATCCATGCAGCCAGTCGCCTGGTAGCCACGGCTGGTGTTTCTGACCATATTATTGTCGAGACAGCGGATGCTGTGTTGGTTGCCGATAAGGAGCATGTCCAGGATGTCCGTCGTATTGTTTCAGACCTCGAAAAACAGGGGCGCAAAGAGATAAATCTTCATCGCCGTGTCTATCGGCCGTGGGGTTCCTATGAAACCATCGCCCTTGGCGACCGTTTTCAGGTGAAATTAATTCGTGTGAAGCCCGGGGCTTCCCTGTCTTCACAGATGCACCATCATCGGGCCGAGCATTGGGTTGTTGTCCGCGGCACGGCCAAGGTCAGCCGTGGAGCTGAAGTCTTCATGGTCAGTGAAAATGAATCCACTTTTATTCCCCTAGGGACCCGGCACTGCTTAGCAAACCCTGGAGTCATAGATTTGGAGCTCATTGAAATTCAGTCTGGCAGCTACCTTGAAGAAGATGATATTATACGTTTTCAAGATGATGAAAATGTTTCTGAGATGTAGGAAGATTCTATTGTAATTACCCTGAGGGTATTGGTGAAAAATTATGACGACCTCGCCGAATGTTGTTCGCCACCGCGCCGCTGTTATCCGTTCCCGGCGTGAGACTTTGAATGGCCATATGAGTGTTAACCTCTGGTTTACTGGACTCTCCGGTTCTGGCAAGTCTACCCTGGCCCACGCCGTAGAGGAACGTCTGCATCTCATGGGGGCCCGCACCTATGTTTTTGACGGCGATAATGTCCGGCACGGGCTTTGCGGCGACCTGGGCTTCAGCCTTGAGGATCGCAGTGAGAACCTGCGCCGTATCGCCCATATGGTAAATCTCTTTCTGGATGCCGGGGTTATTTCCCTTACGGCCTTTATTTCACCGCTCCAAGCTGATCGCCTTCGGGTTAAAGAGATTCTCGGTGCTGAAAATCTTATTGAGGTCTATTGCAACTGTCCTCTGGAGATATGCGAACAGAGG
>JBFFIS010000068.1:0-9121 GCA_041556375.1 Desulfurivibrionaceae bacterium
CCTCCCCTTGATCCCCATACCAAAGAACCCATGGGCCCAGAAAAACTGGCCCAAATTTTCCCCATGGGCCTCCTCGAACAGGAGATGAGCGATCAGCGCTGGATTGACATTCCCGAGGAGGTACAAGAGGTCTATCATATTTGGCGCCCTGCCCCCCTTATCCGCGCCGACAAACTTGAAGAGGCCCTGGGAACCAAGGCCAAAATTTTCTTCAAATATGAAGGCGTTTCGCCTTCAGGCAGCCATAAGACAAACAGTGCTGTCCCCCAGGCCTATTATAATAAACGGGAAGGGGTCAAAAGAATGTCCACCGAGACCGGTGCTGGTCAGTGGGGTTCCGCCCTCTCCTTTGCCACCCATAAATTCGGTCTGGAGTGTAAGGTCTACATGGTGCGTGTTTCTTTTGACCAGAAACCCTACCGCAAGTCGATGATGAATACCTATGGGGCAGAAATAGTTGCCAGCCCTAGTAGTGACACGGCAATCGGCCGCCAGATTCGCCAAGAATATCCGGATACGGCCGGTTCGTTGGGTATTGCCATCAGCGAGGCCATAGAAGATGCCATGGCCAGAGAAGACACCAAGTACGGCCTGGGCTCCGTTCTCAACCACGTTATTCTCCATCAATCCATTATCGGCCTGGAGGCCAAAAAACAGTTGGAGAAGATTGGCGAGTATCCTGATGTCGTTGTTGGTTGTTGTGGTGGTGGATCCAATGCTGCCGGAATCATGTCGCCCTTTATCACCGATCGTCTCGAGGGCAAGAATGTTCGCTTCGTCGGTGTTGAACCGGCCTCCTGCCCCAGCCTGACCAGGGGCACCTATGCCTATGATTTTGGCGATGTGGCCAAACAGACACCTCTGCTCTACATGTACACCCTGGGCCATGACTTTATCCCGCCGGGTATTCATGCAGGTGGTCTGCGCTACCATGGTATGTCGCCGATTGTTTCTGCCATGGTTCGCGAAAAACTCCTTGAACCTATATCTGTTCACCAGTTAGAATGCTTCGAAGCTGGCCGCCTTTTTGCCCAGACTGAAGGGATCATCCCAGCTCCCGAGACCTGTCATGCCATCAGAGCCGCCATTATCGAGGCCACTCAGGACCTTAATGACCCTAAAACAATCCTCTTTAACTTTTCCGGTCACGGCATGCTCGACCTGTCCAGCTATGACAAATTCTACTCGGGTGATCTCCATAATTATGACTATCCTGAAGAAGACATTGCCAGTGCAACCAAGAACCTTCCAAAGGTCTAAGGACCTATTGTTCAAACACACTTAAAAAAAGGGGTGCTGTCCATGAGACGGCATCCCTTTTTTTATCACCTTCAATGAGAATACTGCTTTTCACATTTCTAGCCTTCTTCCTGCCTGTCGCTGCCCTCTGTGCCAGTGATGATACGGCCTCTGCCTATATTGCCCATGGCTCTTATCTGACTGCCAGCCATACAGGACGGGTGATCAGCCAACATCACCCCAAGTCACTCTATACCCCGGCCTCCATCTTTAAAATAATCACCTCACTGGCAAGCCTGGAAATCCTCGGCGAGAACTACCGTTTCCCCACCTATTTCTATATCACTCCAGGAATTGACCTGTGGATCAAAGGACAAGGTGATCCACTGCTTATCTCAGAGGAAATCGTTAAGATTGCCGGGGAACTCAAGAAAAACGGCCTGCGCCAGTTTCGTCATCTCTATATTGATGACAGCCTTTATGAACTGGAAGAAAAAACCATCTCAGAGAGCTCGACAAATAACCCCTACGACACACCTCTTTCCGCTCTAGGGGTCAATTTCAACACCATCAATATTGATATCCACCGAGACGGCCGTATTCTGTCAGGCGAAGAACAAACACCCACCATTCCCCTGATGATTGAGCTGGGACGAGGCCTTGAGCCTGGCCTTCACCGGATCAATGTCAGCCTTGATAGCGGCCAAACCCAACGCCTGGCGGCAGAAACCTTTAAGGCGATTTTTGCCCAAAACGGTATCAAGATGATGGGCAGCTATGCAGCCCGCCAGACACCGGCCCATGCCGGTCTCTTTTATATCCACTACTCCAAACCGCTGCTTGAACTCCTGCCGGCCATGCTCCTCTACTCCAACAATTTCATGGCAAACCAGCTCTTTCTGGCCTTGGGTCATAAACAACTCGGCCCTCCGGTAACCTGGCAAAAGGCGCGGCAGGCCATGGGTTCTTTTGCCAAGAAAAAAGGGGTTAAAAATGGCGACATCTCTATCATTGACGGTGCCGGCCTCAACCGTGGCAACCAAGTCACCTCGGCTGCAATGCTCACCTTTTTACAGGACTTCAGACCCTATCATCGCCTCCTTCCTCAACACAAAGAGTGGCTCCTTAAATCTGGTACCATGACGGACATTTACTCCTATGCCGGATATCTCGGCCTAAATGAGCAGGCCCCAGCCGTGGTTGTCATCCTCAACCAGCAAGAAAATACGCGGGAAATAGTCCTTGAGAAGTTGGCCCGAGAAATAAAACGAAAACAATGACAGGAGACCCCTGGTGATTTCCACCAGAAAGGCCTGACAAACAACCTATAGGCGGTTGAGAAGAACCATGGATTCCAGATGGTAGCTCTGGCAAAATTGATCAACCAGGGTGATCGCCGCCACCTCGTAACCACCAACACAGATGGCTTTAAGATCACGAAACAAGGTGGCCTGGTCGCAGGAGATATAGATGATTTTTTCGGCCTTGAGGGCCGGAAGCAAGGCACTGCCCTCTTTGAATCCGGCCCGGGGCGGATCAAGGAGGACATAGTTAAAGGTTTCGCCGGCACGGGCAATCTTCTTGAGCCCCTCAAGAGCCGCGCCCTGCTGGAAATCGCAGGCCAAATGGTTTCTCTCGGCATTGTCCAGGGCGGAACGGATGGCTGAACGTTGCTGGTCGATACCTGTAACGGTAAATCCGGCGCCAGCCATGGGCAGGGAAAAATTACCCACCCCGCAAAACAGATCAAGCACCCTGCCCTGCGGCTCCCCCTCCAGCCAGTCAAGAAGCTGGTTTACCATCTGCTGGTTCTGGCCCTCATTGACCTGACAAAAGCCGCCCGGCTCCAGAGCAACCTCAATATCCTTACCGACTTTACCGGCCAACCTATAGCTGATCCTGCCTTTGGTATCTGGAAAAGAGGTAACCAGAGCACCATCAGGGCTTTTGACAAGAAGGGAGGCAAGATCTGGCAGGTCGGCAACGACCTCCCGCAAGGAGCTGAGATCACGTGGCCTAGGTTTACGGTTAAAAGAGGTAATGAGCAGACAGCAGCCATCGCCTGGATTGACATGGATTTCAACTTCGCCAACATGCTCGGCGACTTTCAACCAACTGCTATGGCGAGAAAGCTCATCAAGCAGGGTATTAATCTCCGGGCGGGCCAGAAGGCAGTGATCAATCTCGAGCAGGCTATGACTATGGTGTTGGAAGAAACCCATCCGGCCCTCTTCAACATGGAGACGAATGCGCTGCCGATAGCCGAAGCTGAGTGCCGAGGACAGATAACGAATGGAGTGCTTGCCGAAGTTGAGGCCGCTACGCTGAAACTCATCGTAAAAGATATCCTTTTTCAAGGCATCCTGACGGCTTATGGCAATATGCTGGAAGTGACAACCGCCGCAGCGGCCAAAATAGGGACAGGGAGGACTCAGGCGATCCGGAGATGGTTCAACAACCTCTTTTACCTGGCCGTGCTGAAAGGATTTTTTCTTCTGCCCAAGCTCTACACGGACCTTTTCACCTGGAATGACATAGGGAATAAGAACCACCAGGCCGTCGGCGCGTCGGGCCAGGCCCATGCCGCCCACCACCAGTTTTTCTATGAGGAGAAGGTCGTGGCTCACGTCATGAATTTCTGGCGGAGTTTCTCGCAGACATGATCAGGCACCAGGCCGCTGGTGTCACCACCATGGCGGGCAACATCCTTGATGATAGAGGAACTGATATAGATCCAGCGCAGACCGGTCATGAGAAACACGGTTTCAACCTCTTTTTCAATACGCCTGTTCATCAAGGCAAGCTGAAACTCGTACTCAAAATCAGAAACAGCACGCAGACCGCGGACAATGGCAGTTGCCCCTTTTCGGTAGGCGTAATCAACAAGCAGGCCGTCGACATAATCAACGCAAATCCTCTTCTCGTCATCCGGAAAGCAGTCGCGAATCATCTGCAACCTGTCTTCCAGGGAAAAAAGGGATGATTTTGCTGGATTAATGGCGACCGCGATAATGACCTTGTCAAAGATCTCCAGAGATCTCTGAACAATATCGATATGCCCCATGGTAATAGGGTCAAAGGTGCCGGGGTAGACGGCAATCTTCTCAGTGACCTTGTCCTGCACAAAGGGCTGGTAATTCTTCTCTTTCGTCATATTCTCTCCCCCCTTTGATAGAACCAAAATCCTGTTTTGCCATAGATCCGGCAATCTTGAAGAACGAGGCCCTGGCTTTCCTCAGGTAGATCGGCGTCATGGACCTCTTCAACTATGAGCATACCATGGTCGCCAAGAATATTGGACTCTTTGCCGAAATAGTAAAGAAGATTGCGAGTGAATCCTTTGCCGTAGGGAGGATCCATAAAAACAAGGTCAAAAGGCCGGTCAACAGCCATCTTTGTGAGAAAGGTGGGGCTCTGGCGTAAATTGCGACGCAGGATACGAACAGTATCCTCCTCATGGCAAAGCTGGCAATTTTCAGCGATGAGAGCGCAGGCGTATTGTGAATCGTCAACAAAAACTACCTGTTCTGCCCCTCGACTTAAGGCCTCGAGCCCCAAGGCCCCCGTACCGGCAAACAGGTCGAGAACCTTGGCACCGACAATCCGCGCCCCGATAATATTAAACAGGGCCTCTCGGGCCCTGTCCGAAGTAGGCCTGATCAGCGGCGCCTTACCCCTAACCTCTTTGGGGGTATGGAGTTTACGTCCCCGCGACCTGCCGCTGATAATGCGCATGATGCCTTACGAGATGTGGTCCTTAATAAGAACCTCGGCAATCTGCACGGCGTTTAAGGCAGCACCTTTCAAAATATTATCGGCGACGATCCACATATTAATGCCGTTGGCAATGGACTCATCCTCACGAATGCGACCTACCAAGGTCTCAAATTTACCCTCACAATCAATGGCCAGGGGGTATTCGTTGTTGGCAGGATTATCGACAAGCTTAACACCGTCAGCCGTCTTCATGAGGTCCTTGACCTCCTGGGCGCTGATTTTGCTCTTCGTCTCAATGTTAACGGCTTCAGAATGACCGTAGACAACCGGAACTCGAACCGTGGTGGCGGTGACGCCGATGGTGTCATCCTCGAAGATCTTTCTGGTCTCATTGACCATCTTCATCTCTTCCTTGGTGTAGCCGTTATCCAGGAAAGAATCGATATGAGGCAAACAGTTAAAGGCGATCTGGTGCGGATAGACAGCAGATTCGAGCTTGTCACCGGCGGCATAGGCCTTGACCTGGGACTTGAGTTCAGCAATTGCCGGATTGCCGGTGCCGGAGACAGCCTGGTAGGTCGAAACAACGATCCGCTTGATGCCAACCTTATCAAGAATAGGCTTTAAGGCCACCAGCATCTGAATGGTTGAACAGTTGGGATTGGCAATAATGCCATGGTTCTTATAGTCTTTAATGGCGTGGGGATTAACCTCGGGTACCACCAGGGGAATCTCAGGATCCATGCGATAGGCGCTGGAGTTATCGACAACAACGGCGCCGGCCTTGGCAGCAGCCGGGGCAAAATCAAAAGACCTCTGAGCACCAGCCGAAAACAGGGCAATGTCTATGCCAGCAAAGGCATTCTCATCCAAGAGTTGAACGGGTAAATCCTTACCCTTAAACTGCAAAACCTTACCAACGGAACGCTCCGAGGCGAGGAGACGGAGCTCCTTTATGGGAAAATCACGTCTGGCCAGAACATCAAGCATGGCGCCGCCAACCGCACCGGTGGCACCGGCAATAGCAACATTATATCCTTCTTTCCTCATCTTCATCTTCCTCTAGGTAGATCTAATAATATAAAAACTGAAATGGTAATTGGTTTGGCAATAACGAAGGGGCAACCTCGTGAAGGATGCCCCTTTTAGCCACTGCTCGCTTCAGACACCAGAAGCGCAGCTAGTTATCTTTTTTCATCTTCAAATAAACGGCCCGGTTCAAGCCGTTCATATAGGCCTTGGCCGCTGCTGTAATAATATCGGGATCTGCTCCCTGGCCGACAATGACCTTGCCGTCATCCTCGAGACGAACCATCACCTCACCCTGGGCATCCGTACCGCCGGTAATGGAACTCACGGCAAAGTAGAGAAGCTTACAGGTGGTACCGGTTAACGTGGCAATGGTCTTAAAGGCGGCGTCAATCGGGCCAACACCCAGACCGGCCCCCTCACGCTCCTCGCCATTGACGAGAATCTTGATACCGGTGGTGGGCAAGGTGCAATTACCACTCATGGCACCCAGGGAAACGAGCTCGTAGGTGTTAGGAATAGTTAAAACCTCGTCCATCAAAATGGCCTCGATATCCTCATCGCAGATATCTTTCTTAAGATCGGCAAGATCCTTAAAACGGCTGAAGACGCGCTGCAGATCGTCATCGTTTAACTCATCATAGCCCAGCGAAGCAATGCGATCCTTCAAGGCATGGCGGCCGGAATGCTTACCCAACACCAGATTACCGGAGGAAAGCCCTACGTCAGCAGGATTCATGATCTCGTAGGTGGTCCGCTCCTTCAAAATACCATCCTGATGGATACCTGACTCGTGGGCAAAGGCATTGGCACCAACAATGGCCTTGTTGGGCTGGACAACCATGCCGGTAATGGTGCTCACCATACGGCTGGAGGGATGAATCTGCTCGGTAACGATCTTGGTGGTTACATCGTGCTGATCCGGCCTGGTGCGTATGGCCATGACCAGCTCTTCCATGGCGGTATTGCCGGCGCGCTCGCCAATACCATTAATGGTAGACTCAACCTGACGGACACCGGCCTTAATGGCAGCCAAGGAATTGGCCACAGCCAGGCCCAGATCGTTATGACAGTGAACACTGAGCACGGCCTTGTCGATATTGGGAATATTCTCCATCAAGTAGCGAATCTGGCCGGCAAACTCATCCGGCATGGCATAGCCAGTGGTGTCAGGAAAATTCAGGGTGGTGGCGCCGGCATCAATGACAGCGGTAAAGACCTTGCAGACGAAATCCAGGTCACTGCGAGTGGCGTCTTCTGCTGAGAATTCAACATTGGGGGTATACTTGGCGGCATGGCTTACCGCAGAAACGGCAAGCTCCAGCACCTGCTCTCTGGACATCTTGAGCTTATGCTTGAGATGAATATCAGAGGTAGCCAAAAAGGTATGAATACGGGGATTGAAACCCTTTTTCAAGGCCTGCCAGGCGGTATCTATATCCTTGACATTGGCCCGGGCCAGGCCGGCAATCTGGACATCTTTAAGGTTGTCGGCAATATTCTTCACACAGTCAAAATCACCGGCAGAAGCGACGGGAAAGCCAGCCTCAATTACATCTACCCGCATCTTGGTCAACTGCTGAGCCAACCGGAACTTCTCCTGCATATTCATGGTGGCGCCGGGAGACTGCTCGCCATCACGGAGGGTGGTATCAAAAATTATAATCTGATCCTTACTTGAGGATCCATTAACAGTATTCATAATCGTATCACTCATTCTTTATGAGAATAAAAACTCACCCTATGGTGTTACTGGTTTTTTTTCTCTTTTCTTCTGTCTGGTTAACACTCGAAAAGCCCCCGCCAAGGGCGCGGATAGAATGTAGCCGACAAAAAGGAGAAAGAGTGTAATTTGCGGTTCCGTGGCGATAACAATAAAAAACAAAACCGTACCCACCATAAACTGAAAGGTGTTCGGTTTTGAGATCTGCTTAAAGCTGCAGTAATGATGGGTTGAAACCATCAGATATGACAACAGGTAGACTGCAAAAAGCATAACAATATTGAGATATTCAGACTGCACCGTACAGATAAAACCGCAAAAAAGGACAGCGGTGGCGATCATCGCCGCTGCTGCCGGACAGGGCAAGCCGATAAAAACATTCTTGGGGGTTTCTTCAACCTGGGTGTTAAAACGCGCCAAACGCAAGGCCGTCGTTGCCACATATAAAAAGGCTGCTATCCAGCCGTAACGCCCGTAGGGCTTCAGAAGCCACAGATAGGCAAGGAGGGCCGGCGCGGCGCCAAAAGAAATCAAATCAGAAAGGGAATCATACTCCTGGCCGAACTTGCTGGTGGTACCGGTCATCCGGGCAACCCTGCCATCCATGGTATCAAAGACGGCAGCGATCAGGATGGCAATAGCGGCATGCATAAACTTGCCGTTAATCGACGACACAATAGAATAAAAGCCGGAGAACAGGCTAAATGTCGTTATAAGGTTGGGAAGAATATACACCGTGCCATGGGGAGGATTCTTCCTTATGTCCTGGCTCTTTTCCATACTAACAACTCAGCTCTAATGAGAATCTTTTCAAACTACCAAAGCGTTTGTTTGAAGCTAATGACCTATTCAAACACCTGTTTCCAGACAAAATCAACTTAAATAGCCTATAACGGTTTCGCCGGCCTTTACTTTTTGCCCAGGGCTTACCTCTACACGTGTTTTCAAGGGTAAATAGAGATCCACCCGTGAGCCAAAGCGAATAAGGCCAAAACGCTGACCCCGGTCAAAAATATCGCCCTTTTCTGCCCAACAGACAATGCGGCGGGCAATGAGGCCGGCTATCTGGGTGACACCGTAGCGTTGACCTTGTTCCGTCTCCATGATTGCTGTGCAATACTCATTTTCCAGGCCACCCTTGTCCGAGTCAGCCGAGTAGAATTTCCCCGGTGAATAGAGGACATTTTCGACCTTGCCAGCAAGGGGCATACGATTGACATGCACGTTAAAAACGTTCATAAAAATCGACACTTTATAAACATGGTCATTGATAAAGCGATCATCAAAAACTTTTTCAACGATGATTACCTTGCCGTCAGCCGGAGATACCAAGGCGTCTTTATCTGTGGGCGATACCCTTTCCGGATCACGGAAGAAATAGAGTTCAAACAGGGTCACCAGGCCGGCGACCAG
>JBFFIS010000069.1:0-9095 GCA_041556375.1 Desulfurivibrionaceae bacterium
AAGTATTCCTATCCTGAAATGATAAGTTTTACCCTTGCTGAGGGAGAAAAAGATCTTGTTGAACGGATGCGTCAGGATGTGACCCAGGGAGCAGATTTCGAGGCGGTTGCCGCTAAGCATTTCCCCGGTGGCCTCCCTGTCCAGCAGGTACCTGTCGATCATCTTGACGCTGAGATGAAAGAGCCGTTGCTTGCCCTAAAAAAGGGGGAGGTGAGTATGCCTTTTGCCATGCAGAAAAATTTTGCCTTGGCTAAGCTCGTCAATCGCCGCCCTGCCATGCCTGTACCCTTTATGCAGGTAAAAGATGAGATCAATAAAAAGCTCAGTGATGAAAAGTTTGCAGCAAGCCGCAAGGATTTTCTTGAACAGCTTAAGAAGAAATCCTCAATAAAAGTTAACAGTAGGACCTGGAATAAGCTACGTAAGGAGCTTGAACAACAATATGAAGCTAAGGAAAATAAGTAAGTTTATTGTCCTGTTATTTCTGATCGGCGGTCTGGCATCCTGTGTGAAGGACCAGCCCCGCCAGGCCGTACGCAAGGGCTGCCAGGATTGCCATGCCGACATGGCCGCGGCTTTTAAACAGGGTAAAGTTCATAAGCCGGTGGCGGATAACACCTGCGCTGCCTGCCATCTTCCCCATGGCATCATCGGTGGTGTTTTTCTGCGCCAGGACCCCCCGGGCCTCTGCTTCCGCTGTCACCGGCAGTTGGCCGCGGGCATGGGTGATGTCTCGGTCCATCAGCCTGTCAAGAAGGGGCAGTGCGGGAAATGCCATGCCAGTCATAATGCTCCCCAGGATCACCTCCTGCAAAAGTCGGTGAACGAGTCCTGCTACGAGTGTCACGACAGGCAGAAATTTGAACGCCAAAATGTCCATCCGCCTCTGCAAGATGGCTGTACCTCATGTCATAATCCCCATAATGCCGGCCAGCCCAAGCTGCTGGTTAAGGAGGCCGATGCTCTGTGTGTGACCTGTCACAGGAGTAACACCGAAGCCTCCATCGCCGCCCATTTTGGCCATGTTGCCGGTAGCGCCTGTGTAAGCTGCCATACCCCCCATAGTTCGAGCGGTCCGGGGCTGCTGAAGGCCGCGACCCATGGCCCCATGGCCACGGGCAAGTGCACGTCCTGCCATGAGGCCGGTGAGGGTGGTGCCCTGCTGCCGTCAACGAATTCTGACACCCTCTGTGTCTCCTGTCATCAGCCCGTCTATGAACAGGCCGATGGCACCCATGAACCGGTCATGGCGGGCAAGTGCAGTAAGTGCCATGATGCCCATGCCAGTGAAGAGAGACATCTGCTGGTCGTCAGCCCCGATTCTCTCTGTGTGCAATGTCATACAGATGATCATGCCGCCAAGATGCGCAGCAATCATCAACCCTATAAAAAGGGGAGCTGTCTCGATTGCCATGCCGGCCACGGCAAGACAGCCAACAAGGGCTTGCTGGCCGAGCCGGCAGTTCTTTGTGCCAAGTGCCATGAGTCAAAAAGCTATGGACAAGGGGACTTTGGCCATGCGCCGGCGGCTAAAGGTGATTGTTTAACCTGTCATCTGCCCCATACCTCTATGGAGAAACGTCTTCTTGTCAAACAGGACGGTGATGTCTGTGTCAGCTGTCACAAAGTGACAGCTGAAGAGCTCGGCAAGTTCAGCCTGCATCTGCCCTTTGCTGCAGGCGAGTGCAGCCGTTGTCATAGCCCCCATCAGGGTGATAATAAAAATCGCTTACTGGCGCCCATTGCCAAGGGCGAACTCTGTCTCAGCTGCCACCAGGCCGCTCGCAAGGAGCAGGCCAAGGAGCACGGTCACCCACCCTTTGTGGAGGGGAAGTGCCAGACCTGTCATACCCCCCATGCCAGCGATAACTCCTTTCTGCTCGGTCAGGCCGAGGGCGAGGTCTGTCTCTCCTGTCATCAGAGTGTGGCCCAGGTGGTTAAAGCAGGAAAATTTGTCCATTCGCCAGTGGAGGCACTGAACTGCAGCGTCTGTCATGTTGCCCATGGTTCCGGGGAAGAGCAGTTGTTGATGAAAAAGAAACCAGACCTCTGTCTGACCTGTCATCAGGATGTCCAAAAAAATTGGCAGGATGGTGTCGCCCATGCCCCTGCCCGCCAGGACTGTGGCCTCTGTCACACTCCCCATGGCGGCGCAACCAAGGGCCTTCTTAATATGGAGGCGGCAAAACTCTGCTTTTCCTGCCACGACAGGGCGACAGCGCGTTTCCGTAATGTCCACCAGGGCATAGAGCCTGCCGGCAGCTCCTGCCTGAGCTGTCACGATCCGCATGGCTCACCGGACAAGGGGCTGTTGTATCCGGTCCATCATACCCCATTTAAAAAGGGGGCCTGCAAGGCCTGTCATGGGGAGGGAAACTGATGAAGATATCTTTTGCCATACTGCTTGCCGCCGCCTCCCTGCTGGTGACTTCGCCGGCCTCTGCCCTGGTCGTGCCGAAATGCATCAAGTGCCATCCCCAGAAGGAGTTCATCGGCAAGATTGTCCATAAACCGGTGGTCCAGGGCCAATGCACTCAATGTCATAATCCCCATGTCGCAAAATTTGAGGGCCTCCTCCAGAAGCAGGGAGGGGATTTGTGTTACTCCTGCCATGCCGAGGAGAAAAAGGCCTTCGGCCAAGGGGTCCAGCACCAGCCGGTCCGGGAGGGCCAGTGTCTGACCTGTCATAGCTCCCATGTCTCTGAGCACAAGGGTTTGTTACGGCGGCCCCTTGCTGAGAGCTGTTTTAGCTGCCATGAGTCTCTGGCCGCCAAGAAGTATGTTGTTAAGCATAGGCCCTTTGCCGCTGGCAATTGCGGGGCCTGTCATCAGCCACACCATGCTGACAACTACCAACTTCTCAATGCCGCCGATGATACGCTCTGTCTGGGCTGTCATAGTCAACCGCAGACCCTGACGGGCCATAAGGGCTTCCCTGGTAAATCCGGGACATGCCTCTCCTGCCACAACCCCCATGGCGGCAAGGCAAAGGGTCTGGTTCGCGACAATATTCATGCCCCCTTTAAAGAGGGCTGCGCCTCCTGTCACGGCCAAAAGGCCAAGGGCAGCGACTTATGCCTGAGCTGTCATGCCGGGGTCGGGGAGGAGATGCGCGCCCCCCATTCGCATATGCTGCCTGGAGATGGCACCTGTGTGGCCTGCCACAGTCCCCATGCCTCTGATACGGTGGGGCTTCTCAAGGCCCCCTATGAGCAGCTCTGCCGGTCGTGCCATACCGATACCTTTGATCGTAACCGCCGTAGCCTCCATCCCCATCCGAAGACGGAGAAATGTACGGACTGCCATGAGGCCCATGGTTCGCAGCGTCTGGTGATGCTCAATGCCGATGGCAATGCCGTCTGCTCACGCTGTCATGAGACTCAGGGCGAGTTCAGTCACCCGGTGGGCACTGACGTCGTCGATCATCGTACCGGCCAGGAGATGACCTGCCTCTCCTGTCATGATCCCATGGGTACCGAGTATCGCTATCATCTGAAACTAAGCGGCAAAAAGGCCCTGTGTGTGCAATGTCACCGCAGCTATTAGTGATTTAATTGGTAACCTTTGCGAAAAAAAGAGACAGGAGAGTTGTTTTGGGAACAGCTTACTTTTGGTTAGCTCCAGATAGCGAGCGAGCGAGACCTTCGAGTCACTTATACCCCTCAAGGGGGTACTGAAATGAGTGCCGGTCTCAAAAAAAATTACCGTCAAAGGTGCTAGAGGTAAAAATGGATATCATCTCGATTGGCAAAAGATGCTCCCTGTCAGTGGTCGGGGTTGTGGTGCTCCTTGTGAGCCTCGCCCAACCATGCCAAGTTGAAGCCGCCGGAAAATCACCTTGGAAACTGGCCTTCACCTTAAGTGAACGGAGTCTGGCGAATGCTCTGCCGACAGCGCTCTATGTGGATGAAGATAAGAAGCGCTATTACATGGTGGACAGTAGCGGTGGTCGCCTGGTCTCCTTTGACAACCAGGGCGCCTTTCTGAAAACATTCAGCCCGGAGGATGGCCTGGTCAACCCTTTTGACATGGTGCGCCTCTCTGAGTCGGTTCTGGTTATTGCCGAAAAAGGCACAAATTCGCTGACCAGGATCGATTTTGCCAGCAAGGAGACGACAAGGGTGGTGGTCGAGGATCAGGGCCGACAACTGCTGGTCGATCGTCTGGAATTCTCGGGCAATAAACTGTATGTCCTGGATCGGGCCAGCGGTCAGCTGTTTCGCCTTTCCAAGTCCTTCAAGGTTGAGCACCGTTTCCCGCTGCCGGAAAAGAGCGGCGGCATTGTCGATTTTAAGCTTGTCGGCCAGCAGATATGGGCCTTGGGCCAGCAGGAAAAATGGCTCTATGTCTACCTTGATAACGGCCGGATCAGTAAACGTATTGATATCTCTGGCCTGGTGAAGTTTCCGGTCTCCCTGGCCCTTGATAATGGTGGCCTCATCTATATTCTTGATCGCCATCAAGGAGAGGTGGTGGTGTTGGACCGTAAGGCCAAGCTGAAATACAGATTCTTAAACAAGGGCCATGGCCCTCAGAATCTCTACTACCCCATGGAAATTCGTTTTGATCCCTGGGGCCGTCTCTGTGTCGTTGATGAGGGCAATATGCGGGTTCAGGTGTTTGGCCGCTAGAGGAATGATATGGGCCCTGTAAAACATACATTGATATGGCTGGCATTCTTGCTTGGGGCGCCTTCGCTGGCCCTGGCCAAGGTCTCCGGGCCCTGCGTCGATTGCCATACCATGCATAACAGTCAGGGTGGCAGCCCCATGGCCTTTTCCTTGGGCGGGGCGGCGGATCCCTCCGCCAATTTGGCCCTGCTTAATACCGATTGTGTTGGTTGCCATCAGGGCACGAATAGTGGCGGGGCTGTACCCTACGTTCTTGATACCGGTGCAACACCGAACTATGGTGCCACCGGTACCACTGGCAATACCCTGGCTGGTGGTAATTTTTATTGGGTCAGTACGGGCCAGAATAGGAGCGGCCATAATGTTGCCGTCCTTGCCGGTCAGGACCCTGAACACGGGAATCTACCTCCGGGTGGGGCAACGGCTTTGCTCAGCCAGCTGCGCTGTGCCGGTGTCTATGGCTGCCATGGCTCCCCCAGTGAGACGGATCAGACCATCGCCCTGTTTGGCAGTCACCACCGTAATGATATGTCGGGTTGGCAGGATGGCACTACCATAGCCACCAGCTATCGTTTTATTGATGGCCTGCAGGGCCTTGAAGATTCCGACTACGAGTACCAGCCAACAGCAACAGCCCATAATAAATATTATGGTTTTGATCGAACTGGCGAGGGTGACGTCAGTGGTACTATGAGCAGTCATTGTGCCCGTTGCCATAATGATTTTCATAATGGTACGGGTAATATTTCAGATGGCAGCTTTAGTAATAGTGTATGGCTCCGTCATCCCACCGATTTTGATATGAGCCGGGCCAGCTCCAGTGTCGAGTATGATACCTATAATGGTGGCGTTGGCTCCAATAATCCCTATAGTGTTATTTCTCCGTTAGCTACTGCCGACAGCACCACAACCTTGAATACAACCATCTACAGTCAGGCCGACGATGCAATTGTTATGTGTCTTTCTTGCCATCGAGCCCATGGGTCACCGTATGATGCCCTCATGCGGTGGGATTATAAAAAATGGCCGGGAGTTGGTGGCTATAACGGGTGCGCAGTATGCCATACAACAAAGAATTAAGAGGGCAGGTGGTTTTTTGTCTGCTCTGTGCGGCATTTCTGCTCAGTGGCTGCCTGGGAAATGGAGTCCGGATGTCCGCCTCCTTTCAACCGGCCCAAAAGGTTGGTGAAGGTGAGGCTCGGGTTACGGTTTTTCTCCAACTTGATGAGGCGAATGGTGGCGAGGCATGGCTTAAAATTACCTCGCTTGAGTTGGTAACAGATCAACAGGTTTCGCCTCTGGGGGGTGGCCAGGTCGAGGTTGCTGCAGCTGAAATTAAAGGTGGCCAACGTTTTATTGCCCGTGGTCCAGTTCAGGTCGGGAGCTATCGTTTCCTGCGGCTGGGGCTTGAAAATGCCGCTCTCCTGCGCGCTGGCAAAAAATTGCTGCTTACCATTGAACATCCTGTTATTGATCTGCCCCTGCCCAAAAATTTTCAACTGGAAGCTGGTGAGAGCCGGACGCTGATTGTCACGTGGGATGATAATGCCTCCCTGGTCAGTGAGTCACGCTTTGCCGCTAAGATGACAGTTTTAGCCCCGCAGAAACCCCTGTTGGCAGACCTTGCCTATGTCAGCTGTCCCGAAATTGATACCCTCTATCTGATCAGTACTGACCGCAACCGGGTATCTGGTTCCCTAGCCATTAAAGGGCGGCCCAGCCATATGGTCTACTCGGCGGCCAAAAAGAGGCTCTATGTTCTCTCTGAGGCAGAGTCGGCCATCACGGTGGTGGAAACGGCCACCAATCGTATTGTCGACCAGTTCAAGATACCGATGACCGCGTCGCCCTCCTATTTCATGAGTCCCCATGGCAACTGGGGCTATATTCTTGATGAGGGCGGTGATTATCTCATCCGTATGGACCTTAATCAGGGCTCCATGGCTAAGAGGGTGCGCCTTGGCTATCAGCCCCGTCATCTCATCTGGCATGAGGCAAATCAACAGCTTATCCTCTCCTCCGGGCTCTTCCAGAAGATCTATTTTCTTGATCCTGAAACTTTGGAGACCAGAGACACTCTGTTGGTTGGCAGTAGTCCTGATGGCCTGCTGGTGGATGATGATTATCTCTATGTGGCTGAGCAAGGTGCCAATAACGTCGGGATATTTGATCTCGACAGCCGACAGGCCATTAAAAGGCTGTCCGTGGGTTTCGCCCCGCGCCGATTGTTGCGCAGAAATAATACCCTTTATGTTGCTAATTTTCGGAGCAGCTCGCTGTCCCTTATTTTGCTGCGCCAGCAGAGGGTGGCAAGGACCATCAGCGTTGGTGCAGGGCCTCTGGAGATGGCAGCCTCAGATCGGAGTAAGTGGCTCTATGTGGCCGCCCATGATGACGGCGTTGTCTCGGTTATTGACCAGACATCAAACCGGCTGGCCGCCACTATTGAACTTGGTGCCGAACCAGCCGACCTCCTGGTTGTAGATTAATTATCCTGTGGTAAATTTTGACAGATGAAGAGCCGTTTTTTTAACAGATTTCATATTCCTTTTCTGGTCGTTTCCTCTTTGTTAGGCCTCGGCCTGATGTTCTCTTCCAAGCAGGGAGATGCAAGCGGCGCCATCACTCCTGATCAATGCTGCCGTTGTCATCAGGAGGTCTGTGAGCAGAGTGTCAGCAAGCGCCATGTCCATGCCCCGGTTCTGGAAAATCATTGCGCTGTTTGTCACGTTGCCGGCAGTGGACCAACTGTTGATCGTCAGGGCCTTGATAATGAGGCGCGGGCAAAAATTGAATGGTTTGCCAGGGCCAGCCAGGAGAAGAGGGAGCACTGGTTTGAGCTGCCGTCCCATCTGGCGACCACGACAGTGTCTGTCCAGATCGATACAGGCAGTCGCCAGTCGTTGCAGCAAGAAGTCGAGCTGCCTTCCCTTGACCAAGCACAACAGTTTCCCCTGTTGCCAGGGGGGGCAAAAATATTTGATCTCCGCGTTGTTGAGGTGAAGAAAGGGGTTTTTCTGTCGGCCCGTATTGCCTGGAAGACGGACCGCATTACCGATGCGCAGGTTCTCTATGGTGAAGGGCGTTTGGGCGCAAGCACGGCTCTGGACGGCCAGTGGGCAACAGATCATGAGATTACCGTGACAGGGCTTGATGCCGACAAAGACTACACCTTTGTCGCTGTGTCTCGGGATATCCACGGTAATAAGACTATGTCTCCCCAAAAGATTTTTTCCACCAGAAATTTTTATAATGAGTCCCCCCTGCAGAGCACCACGGCCCCGGAACAGCTTGAGCTGCAGGCACATTTTTACAAAGAGCAGGGCCGGCTTTTTGGCCATTTTGCCAACAGCCATCCCGTCACCATGCGCCTGGGGCGTAGTGGTGGGCAGGCTTTAAGAGCAAGGGCTGAAGCCCTTGAGGCAGACCGTCCCCAGGAGCACCTTAAGTTAACGGATCCCTACTCCCTGACAATAACTGTTTGTGTCGGCTGTCATCCCCAGGCCAAGGGCGAACTTTCACACCCGGTTGATGTTCGCCCCAAGGCCGGCATGCACATCCCACCTGATTATTACACCATGGCTGATGGCCGGATTAGCTGCATGTCATGCCACCAGGCCCATGCCTCAGATAATGAGTATCGGTTGACCCGGGCAAAACGCAAGGACCTCTGTCTGGGATGTCACCGTAATTTTGGTTAAGAGTGAGCAAGGAAGGCTGTTATGGAAAAATACAAGAGAAAGAAATTAAATATGGCAGTGAAAAAGGAGTTCCAGCGCTGGTTGCTGGTGCGGATTTCAGGGACAGTGCTGCTCTGCGCCGGAGTGGCAGCCCTGGTCCTTTACTTCTACTCGCGTCAGGAAATAGGTGATTCTTTCTATACCGCCCATATCAAGGTGCGCCGAGTGAGTGATCTTTTGTTACCGGTCATTCTTGCTGGTTCTGCCGTCAGTTTGCTTAGCGGTATTTTGCTGGCTCTTTTTTTGCCCCAGAAGGTAGCAGGCCCTCTTTTTCGGGTTGAGCAGGAATTGGAGAAGGTTGCCGAGGGGGATCTAACCGTACGGGTTACCCTGCGGGAGAATGATACCTTGCAGGATTTTGCCGGTGTCGTAAGCCAGACTGTTGATGATATCAGAAGGAAGGTGAAGGTGATTCAAGATGGTCTGGTAGAGGGTGCATCTGATGAGGCCAGAAAGCAAGCCTTGGCACAGCTTGAACGTTTAAAGACTTGAGTTTTTTGTATCAGGTGCACGGACGATGCTGGCAAATTGAATCTTCCGGGCACCTCATTTAACTGAAATGAATGGTTGATGATGATTTCTAACCTGAGGCTGAGCCAATAATGGCGATTGATATCCTTATTATCTTAAATAATTTTTTTCATGATCTTGCTTCTGCCATGTGGTTTTGTGGAACATTGACCCTTCTTGGTATTGCCCGAGAAGGCGAGAAACGTGAAGGAAG
>JBFFIS010000070.1:0-9081 GCA_041556375.1 Desulfurivibrionaceae bacterium
CCGCCGATTGCCCGGCGAAAGACCTCGACCTTGGGGTAGTCTTCCCATTTATAGCCTTCTGTGCAGACCAGGTCCATGTCGTGGAAATAACGGGCCACCAGCTCCGGGATTGGGGTGTCGTAGTCGACATCGCGGGTCATGCCGATACCGCTGGGCGATGAGAGGATAACGGTGTGGGCCCCGGCCTGCTTATGGCGCCAGGTATCCTTGCCCTCTTTGTCAAATTCAAAATCATGGACATGGTGTTTGATGACGCCAATACGGAGTCCTCGACGGCTAAATTCGGCCAGGAGCTTTTCCAGCAGGGTGGTTTTGCCATGGTTGGGGCGGGCTATGAAGGAGATAACAGGGGGCATTGTTTTAAAGGGCAGCAGGCGGAGGTGACAAGGAGATAAAGAATGGCGGCAAGTTAGAGCAAGGAGTGATGGCGAAAGGCGGCTGTTGGTCCTGCAAGGTACCATTCCTTACCTCCGGTACGCCGTTCTTTCTGGCAACAAAAATCAGCCTGGCGGCCAGGTCAGGCTGCGGCCGCCCAGAACGTGCATATGGATGTGGAAAACGGTCTGGCCGGCTCCGGCGCCGTTGTTAAAGACCGTTCTGAAGGCGTCGCCGATACCTTCCTGTCTGGCAATATCAGCGGCAATGCGCAGCATTTTACCGATCACCTTGTCGTCCTCTTCGTTGACCGCGTTTGGCCCTCTGAGATGTTTCTTGGGGATGACCAGGAAGTGGGTCGGGGCCTGGGGGCTGATGTCCCGGAAGGCATAGACGTCATCATCCTCGTAGAGCTTGTCAGAGGGGATATCGCCATTAATAATTTTGCAAAAAAGGCAGTCGTCCATGGGAAACCTCGGCGCTGAAGGGGAAAGAAGGAGCCGTATTCGGGGAAAAGTCCGGCTTGTTGTCGTAGGAGGATGCAGAGCAAAAATGTACAGAAGCTCTGGGAGAATGTCAATTTTTATAGATGCAGGGATTTTTGCTAAATTTACAAATAATTTTAGAAAGTTGAGAAAAATCTAAGGGGAATGGCGATCCGGGCCGATGTTATTTGTGATCAGAAGATGTATAATATAAAGAATAACAAAAGTTTCCCTTATCGGGAGATGAAGTGCTCAGTATCGGTTTGGCTTTGAGGGTTGTTTATGCAGAAGAAATTTATCATTGATCGGGCCACGACCATTGGTCTGGTCGGCGCCTTTGCCATTGTTGCTCTGGCCCTGGCCATCGGCGGTTCTGAATTGGGGATTTATCTCAACCCCGCCTCCTTTCTCATTGTTGTTGGTGGTTCCACCTTTGTTGTGCTCATGAAGTTCAACCTTTTCCAGTTCGGCAATGCCTTCCGCATAGCCTTCCGGGCCTTTTTTTTCAAGCCGGAGTCTGCTGATGAGCTTATTGATTTGGCCATCACCTTGCAACGTAAGGCCAGGAAAGACGGGATCTTCGCCCTTGGCCGCCAGCCCATTGATAATGAATTTTTTAAAAAGGGCACCCTCTACCTCATGGACGGCCTTAGTCTCCCCATGGTGAAAAACACCATGCTTAAGGAGCTCTACCAGGCCGATGCCCGTCACGAAACGGGCCGCCAGATCTTCCAGTCTCTCGGGGAGGTGGCGCCGGCCATGGGTATGATCGGCACCCTCATCGGGCTGGTGCGGATGCTGGCCCATCTTGACGACCCCGGCAAGGTCGGCCCGGCCATGGCCGTGGCCCTGCTCACCACCCTCTATGGCGCCATGCTGGGCTATATGGTCGCCAAGCCCATTGCCTCCAAGCTGGCCTTGCGCAATGCTGAAGAGCGGATGAACAAGATGCTTATCATTGACGCCTTGATCGGCATTGAGCAGGGTATCCATCCCTATATCCTTGAAGAGATGCTCCTGGCCTATCTGCCCGGTTCCCAGCGCGCGCACGGCAGCGCTGCTCGGCGGCCGTCGCCGGTGAAGGTGGAGACGGCGGAGACTGAGGCTGTCTGAGATGGTCGAGGCCAAGACAGATAGCAGCAGCCAACCTGGCCAGGATGTCAGCGATGCCTCTCTTGATAAGAGCAGCGGAGCTGGTGCCAAGGACAAGAAAATCCAGGAACTTGATCATGCCTTGGCTCAAATGGCTGCGGAGAAATCAAGATCTCAAGGTGAGGAGGCGGCGGCCCTCTTTATCTCCGGCACCGGCGAATTTCATAAACTCTCGCATCTCCCTAATGAAAGCAGTGGCACCGCCCCATGGGTTCTCACCTTTGCCGACCTGATGAGTCTGCTGCTCTGCTTTTTTATTCTCCTCTTTGCCATGGCCGAGCTTGATGTCAAAAAGTTTTCCGAGGTGGCCCAGGCCTTAGCCGGGGCCCTGGGGGGAGGTAAGGTTATTTATATCCGCGACTCAGGTTCCACAGCTGCCGACCTCCAGAGCCCCGCCTTTATCAAGGAGTCGCAGCAGCGAATTGAAACCGAGTATTATGCCGCTGAGTTGCGCAAAGAGCTGGCAGAGGAAATTCAGCAGCAGAAGCTCAAGGTTGAGGATGTCGGCCAGATTATTACCATCCATATCCTCCAGAACGGCTCCTTTGAGCCGGCCAGCGCCACCTTGGACCCAGGCTTTTTGGTCACCGCCAAGAAAATTCGCGATGCCCTGGTCGACATCCCCGGTAGTCTCACTGTGGCCGGTCATACGGATAATTATCCTATTTCCACCGATCGTTTTCTTTCCAATTGGGAACTCTCCGGTGCCCGGGCCTTCTCGGTTATTCATGAACTCCTCAAGGATGGGGTGTTACCCTCGAAACGTTTTGTCCTCACCGGCCACGCCGATACCCGGCCTAGGTCCCCTAACGACTCTGAGGAGAATAGGGAGAAGAACAGGCGGGTGGAGATCATCATTGATCAACGTAGCCAGACCGGTGAAGAGGATACCTCCTATCAATTTTTGCAGCAGAATCTGTCCTCCGAGGTCCTGCGCGGCAATGTCGAGGTTCAGTCCAATCGTTAAGTCTAAGCCTTGCTGAGTCAACCTGCTTTTTTTCTTTTTATAAAAGAGTCTCTGTTGCCGCCGTTTTCTTGACAGGAAAAGGGGGATGTGGTTGGCTTCTCCGCCATGACAAAGAACGCTTCCGTGGCCAGCCATTACGATATTTTTATTAAGGATTGCCGGATAGTACAGCCTGGCGACCAGGGCTATCTTTTGGCCCCTGGTTCTATTGGTATCCGTAACGGCCGTCTGGCGAGCATGAGCGCTGGCGCTGGCAAGGCCGAGATCAGCGCCGACCATCTTATTGATGGCGATGGTCTGGTGGCCATGCCCGGCCTGGTCAACTGTCATGTCCACGGCGCCATGACTCTCTTTCGGGGCCTGGCCGATGACTTGCCGCTCATGACCTGGCTGGAGGAGCATATCTTCCCGGCCGAGGCCCAGTTCGTCTCTGAGGACATGGTCTATTGGTGCACCAAGCTGGCGGCGGCCGAGATGCTGCTCTCTGGAACCACCACGGTTGCCGATGCTTATTTTTTGATGGATGGCGCCACTCGTGCCTATCGGGAAAGCGGCATGCGGGCCGTGCTTGGCCATGGCATTGTCGATTTTCCTGCCCCGGGCGTGCCTGACCCGGCCAAAAATATTGACACCGTCTCCGATTTTATCGATCGCTTCCCCAACTCGTCCCTTCTGCAGCCGGCTGTCTTTGCACATTCCCCTTATACCTGTAGCCCTGAGACCCTAATCCGGGCCCGGGAGCTGGCCAGGGAAAAGGAGGTGGCTTTTTTCATCCACCTGGCCGAAACCCAGGTTGAACAAACCCTGATTGGCAAGGCTGACCTGAGTCCGGTGGCCTATCTCGACTCCCTCGGAATTCTTGATGCCGGCGTCATAGCCGTTCACTGTGTCTGGCTGTCGGCGGCGGATATGGATATCCTGGCCCAGCGCGGCTGCCGGGTGGTCACCTGTCCGGAATCGAATATGAAGCTGGCTTCGGGAGTGGCGCCGGTACCGGCCATGCTGGCGCGGGGAATCATGGTGGGCCTGGGCACGGACGGCTGCGCCTCCAATAATGATCTCGACCTCTTTGGCGACATGGATAGCTGTGCCAAGCTTGCCAAGGTACATAATCTCCAGCCCGAACTCCTGCCGGCCCAGGAGGTACTCAGCATGGCCACCAGCATGGGTGCTACCTGCCTTGGCCTTGATGATATTGGTAGCCTGGAGGAGGGCATGAAGGCGGATATAATTTTGGTCGATAGCCGCACGCCGCGCCTTACCCCGCTTTTTAGCCCGGATCTCCTGGTCTATGGTGCCAGGGGGGCGGATGTCAATACGGTGATTGTCGACGGCAGAGTGATTGTCGACCAAGGAGAATTGCTTACTATGGATGTTCAGGAAATTATGGCAAGGGTGCGGCAGATGGCCGCCCGGATCGGGGCGGCGGGTCATGGAGAATAATATCCGGGTGCCCCGCTGGGCAGTGCACCGTCATCTCTATGATTGGATGCTCCACTGGGCCCATACTCCCTACGGCGTGCCGGCCCTGGTGATTCTGGCCTTTGCCGAGAGCAGTTTTTTTCCCATTCCTCCTGATGTTCTCCTTATCGCCCTGGTGCTTGGTGCCCCCCAGCGCTGGCGATCCCTGGCCCTGCTCTGTACGGTGGGCTCGGTGGTCGGCGGTCTGGCCGGCTATGGCATTGGTGTCTTTGCCTGGGAGACAGCAGGCAGGTGGATTGTCGAGAATGTCGCCCATATGGAGCTTGTGGCGGTGGACAGTAGGCTGGATATCGCCCTGCCCAGCTATCTCACCGAAAGCCTGGGTGAGGCCCTGGGCGGCAGCTACCTCTTCCAGGTTTATGATCGCTGGAATGCCTGGATTGTCTTTGTCTTTGGCCTGACGCCGTTACCCTATAAGTTGACCACCATCACCGCCGGCGTCGCCAGGGTCAATATTCCCATCTTCATGGCGGCCTCAATTGTGGCAAGGGCGGCTCGCTTTTTTGTGGTGGCCTGGATTCTTCACAGGTGGGGAGCGCCGGCCAAGAGTTTTATCGACCGCTATTTTAACCTGCTCTGCATCGCCTTTACCCTATTGCTGGTCGGCGGCTTTGTGGTGTTGTCGCTTGTTTCCGGAGGGTGAGACAGAGGGGTGTGTAGGGAGGGTGGGCTAGCTTTGCCAGCCTTGGCTGCCAATCAGGCTGACAAAACGGACTTTTTCAATAACCTGACGGCTGATTTCACCATTTTCTTTTTTGAGGACGACAAGCTCCTGACTGTCGCGGTCGCCAATGGGGATAACCAGGCGGCCGGGGTCGGCGAGCTGGTCAATAAGGGCCTGGGGAATGTCCGGGCCACCCGCCGTGACAATAATGGCGTCAAAGGGGCTGTACTGGGGCCAGCCCAGGGTGCCGTCATCGGTGGTGCAGATGGCGTTAAAGACCTGAATCTGGTCCAGGGTGTGCCTGGCGCGGATATGAAGTTCCTTGAGGCGCTCAATGGAAAAGACGCACTCGGCCAGCCTGGCCAGCACGGCCGTCTGGTAGCCGCAGCCGGTGCCGATCTCGAGCACGGTTTCCTCGCCCTGGAGTTCAAGGGCCTGGGTCATCAAGGCAACAATATAGGGCTGGGAGATGGTCTGGTTGAGGCCGATGGGCATGGAGAAGTCGCCATAGGCCTGGCTGCGCAGGGCATCCTGGACAAAGATGTGGCGGGGAACAGCGGCCATGGCATCAAGGACGCGCTGGTCACGAATGCCGCGTGGAATGAGCTGTTCGCGTATCATCCGCATTCGAGCGGATTCAAAACTCATAGTCTTACTTACTGGCCGGGGCTTGGGAAAAATTCGCCTTGTTGTACTCCTCTTCGCTGGCCGCCCTATATTGGCAGTTGGTGACGATGTCGCCATTGAAGGAGATGTAGACAAGGTCGTAGGAGACCGTACCGAGAACCCAGTTGATAACAGGGGTTTTCTTGAGCAGGCTCCGGTGTTCCTCGACAAAGATCCATGTCTCGCCACTTGCGGATTGCTGCTTGAATTTCGGGGTGCCCATATAGGTGAGGACATCCTGTTTGGTCGTCCCCTGAGCAATGAGGCAGGAATCTGAGCTGAGATGGCGGATAGGTTCCTTGCTGCAGCCGGCATTCAAGAAAACCATGAGAAGGGTAAGACAGCAGAGAAGCGATCTGAGGGCGTGATTCATGGGAAGATAGACGGGCCTGAATTTATTTTGAAAAGTATTAAGAACCTTTTAGTAGCCACAACATCATTTTTGGACAGCGCTAGATTAGTCTGAAGGAGGGATTTTTGCAAGCATACAAAAGGCTTAAGGGTAAAGAGTTTTTGGCCTCGCTCTTGTAAAAAAAATGGCGGCAGGTGTCCGGTGTTGCCGAAAAAAATGCAGAATTCCTTGACCAGATAGGTAAAGGTGTAATAGGTTAGAGCTAAATATGAGGTAACTAGCTAGAAATCCATAGGAATTTGCGGGTTGGTTATCTTGAGGGAGAGCACTACATGTTGTGGGTGCCCTCTTTTTGAAAAAAGTGGTGGCTTTCGCGGCCACCCCGGCGGGGCAAGCGATCCGGCCGGCTAGAGAGAAGGTAAGAGAATCATGCGTTGCCCAAAATGTAGTTATATCTCATTTGATAAAGTGACTTCTTGTGTGAAGTGTTCAGCCGATGTAACAGAGGTTGCCCACGCCTTAAACGGCACGGCATTTAAGCCCCTTGGCACCTTTTACCTCGGTACACTCATTCCCGACTATGCCGCAGCATTTGCCACCGATGAGGTGGCTGAAGACTTCGCTCTTGATAGCGGCGTTGAGGATCTTGATATCAGCATGGATGCCATTGGTGATTTTGGTGAAGTGCCTGACCTGCCCGGTGATATTGACATGGGCGACGAAGATTTCTCCCTGGCCGGCGAAGATATCCCTGATTTTGGCGGTGATGAAATTTCCCTGGATGACCACGATATCCCTGATATGGATCTCTCGTCCTTTGAGTCCGAGTCGGGCCCCGAGGGCGAAGTTGCCGAGGATGTTGGCTTTGATGATGTTCCGGAGTTTGATCTTGCCGGTGTTGACTTTGAAGAGGAGGCCGACCTTGAGATGGCCGGCGAGGACCTAGGGCTTGAGCTTGAAGGGGCCGGCGCTGCCACTCCTGATCTCTCTGATATCGATCTGAGTCTGGGCGAGGAAGAGCTTGAAATGGCTGGGGAAGAAGAGGAGATGGTTGATCTTGCCGACCTCGAGATGGAAGGCAAAAAAGGAAAAGACAACGGCCAGGCCGAACTCCCCGACCTGGAACTGTAAGAAATCCCAACCCTTCTCTCGGTGAATTTTGATCCCCCTGCTGTCAAAGCCGACAGCAGGGGGATTTTTCTTTGCTGGCAAAGAGTTTTGAGCGTTTTAGGGTGCCAGCTAACATCTTTGGCCATACCGCGGCATGCCACCCCTGCTGGGGCGCCAAAATTTTCTTGACAAGCTTGAGGCCTTTGGCGTATGGTAGGCCCTCTTTTCGCCGGGATAGCTCAGTCGGTAGAGCAACGGACTGAAAATCCGTGTGTCCCTGGTTCGATTCCTGGTCCCGGCACCAAGACAATTAAGGCCCTGCAGCATTTTGCTGTAGGGCCTTTTTTTTTATTCTGGTCGTTCTCAGTTCTTTCACAACTCTTTTTCCCTGCTTATTTTCTCTGTCTTCACATGGAGCCTGGTTTTCCGGGGGTCGTGTGGTTGAGGTGAGAATCGGTGCAAGTATCCGCAAATCCAAAAATTCCACTTTTCAGGACATGTTCCGGGCTCATTTTGCCATTAAATAGTGAAGATTAGCCTGCCTGGTTGAAAAGATCAAAGGTGACACCTGTGTCGTATTCCGGTATTCCGGACAATTTTTTTTAAGTCTCGCAGGCTGGCAGGTGATAACAGGTTAAATGGGCTGCTGGTTATAATTTAACAACTTGATAATTGGTCTTTTTATGCTGGTTGTTGGTTTTTTTTGTCTGACGGTGTGGATTTTGCTAGATCTTGTATGGAAGCAGGCAGCAGATATTTATCCATATGGTGAGCTGGAGTGAGGGCGAGGGGAAAAATATGAAAACGAATACTCAAAAAAAATGTTTATTGGCATTGGCTATTACCTTGTTTCTTTTATGTAAATCCTCACCCGCATCAGCGTTGAGTTTGGATTTGAAAACCGGAGGCGATGGCTGGATAAATGGAGGCTTTTTCTCCGTGGATGCCATGAATCCGGCCGGCACTGGCTATATTGAACCATTTGTTCGCCTTCAAGCCGTGGGTCCTGCGGCGGCGAGGCTTGATGAGGAGGGAACAAATACCAATTTGGAAACCGTGCTTGATGAGAAGCCTGCCTGGATAGCCGTTTATATGTTAACCACAGATCATATTTTTAACGTCGGTGGCCAGGACTATGCTAATTTTATTCTTGATACTGACGAACCTGCCTCAAAGGAAGCTATCACGTTGACTGACATGATATTGTACACTGATAGCTCTGATCAGAAATATCCTTATCCTACGCAAGCCGACGCCGGGCTCATGGCGACAGTGAGCTGGAATATGGATGTGGGTAGTGACGGCGATTCAGAGGTCCTGCTCGACTATACCTTGATAGGTGGCGGCAGTGGTTGGTGGGGTGACTTGAGTGTTTTGGTCCCGATCCAAAGTACCGATATCGGGAAATATTTCTACCTTTACTCCGCCTTTACCGATTGCGATAACAATCCGGAAGAGTGGAGCATCGTGTCAACTACGGCCCCTGTTCCTGAGCCTGCCACTATGATCCTTTTCGGCACTGGTTTGGCTGGGCTGGCGGGTTCGAGGATGAGACGCACCAAGAAGGCGAAAATGTAACCAGAGCATTGCCCCAGCATTGATAATCAGAGTGCCCTTGGCTCCTTTCCCGGCCATGGCCTAAGACAAAAAAGCCTTACAGTGTTTTGCTGTAAGGCTTTTTTGCTAGGTGGAGTTTGTGTGTCAGATTCCGCGCACAGCAGATCCTCGTGGCGGTAGGGGAGCAATCAAAGGAGATCTTTGGGTATTTGCCAGGTGAACGTCTGTGTCCTTATTGTGGTTTCAGGGCCTTTTTGATGGCACCCAGCAG
>JBFFIS010000071.1:0-8844 GCA_041556375.1 Desulfurivibrionaceae bacterium
GACAGCGCCGATCAACATGAGGCCGGCGCTAAGATGCAGCCATGGGCGCTCAGCTCTCCTGACAACCAGTGCAAAATGAATGAGGCTATACTGAAAAAGCCAGAAAACGAGAGCAGCCCGGCCATAGACATCAATCAGCTCTTCACCAGCCATGCCGGTGGCCATCATCAGGGCCGGGGCAGCGGCCAGGGCCAGGACGCCGAAAACGGCCAGCCATTTTTTTTTCTTTCCAGAGGCTGTTGCCCACCAGGGGGCAGGGACAAGCTCAGCCAACTGATGGCGGAGCACTATGAAAAGACCGTTCACCAAAGCAGCAGCCCCGGCAATGACAGCCACGCCCATGAGATAACGGCCCGGCTGTCCCAGCACCTGGTGGGCAACAAGCATCTGGGGATTAAAACTCCTGGCAAGCCTTGAAGGCTCAACGACTTGCGACATCACCCCGCCCCAGAGGACAAAGAGCAGCAGCAGGCCACCAAAAACTTTGGCAAGCTGACCGACCCTTGGCTGGCCATTTTGAGTCAGAAAGGCACATTCGAAACCAACTACCAAGAAGAAGGGTAACAGCAGCCCCCGCACCTGGAAATCAATTTCCCCGGCAGCAGGCAGGGAAGTGGCGGTCGGTAAAGCGCTGGCAACCAGCACAGCCACCATAGCCAGGACCACAATAACAAGAAGATTTTGCACTTTCAGAGCCCAGGAGCGGCCAACAAGGTGAAGAACAAGGACAAGGGCCAGAAGCAGGAAGGCAAAGGCAAAATTGGCAAACCAATAAACAAAGACCTCGTTAAAGACGTAGCCGGCCGTAACCAGGGAAATTGTGGCCACACAGACCATAAAAACAAGGCGGCTGGCCAGGGAGGTAAACAAGGGCAGCCAGGGGCCAAATGCGGCGCTGAGAAAGGCATATTCGTTATCCTGCCGATATCTGCCGCCATAAATATCGCCATAGACCTGGAGTGTAAAGAGGTGAAGAATGGCGACCAGGGCCAGGCTGAGCGGGAAAAGCCAGCCGACCATGCCCATGCCATTACCCAGCACAACCTGAACCTCAGGGGAGACAACAATGGTCATTGAAAGGGCCATGGCCCAACGAGAGCTGCTCACCTGTCCTTCTCCTTACCAAGATCGAATATGCCTTGCCTAAGACAACAGTGGCCAGAGATCCTTTTTTAGTATTTCCGCTGCTGCAACGGCCAATATGTCTCTGTTGGACCCAGCCGTTCAAAAAACCTGTCAGGCCAGCCCAGACAATAAAAGGAATCGGCGTGGCCCTCAAAGGCGGTGACACTTTTCTCCCAGTCATTACCGGCCGTACGCTTCTCACAATGAATGAGATTGCCATCGACATGACCGCGAATGATGACCCGCTTGGGATCATACTCATGGGAGCAGCAGCCGCCACCCACCACGGTCTGACCGACAAAGCTCTTACCATCCTGGATAATAGCCACGGCCTCAGCATAGCCCAACCACACCTTCCAGTGGCCACTGAGGTCATAAACCACCTTCTCCTCACCACTGCCAGCATCCTGATAGATCGTGGTATTGGGGTCTGTTGACGTGGGATAATAATCAGGCACCAGATTGGTGCGATTCGGCGGGGCGTTCAAGCCTGCACAGCCGCTGAGAAAAAGCAGCACCACAAGAAGTGCTCCGCCGCCTGAATATACTTTTGGGTTCATAGAAAACTCCTTAATCCGCCCCATGCACTAACCTGTTGACTATCAGGCCATAGAAAGAAGAGGTGTCGCCCCCTTCATAATACCAACCAAGATGACTGGCGCAGCTCCGGCACAGGGCGATTCGCCAGGCGCGGGGAGGAAACCAGCTAAACCGAGTGGTTGCCCTGCCCTGCTTGACACAACCGGGAGCCCTGGTAAAACAACCGATCTCAAAGACCAGGCCCTCGGGGTTGGTAAAAACATGGCTCTGAGTGCCCCGAACAGACACGCCTTCTTCGACATGAGTCACCGGCGCTAAACATTGCCGGCAGTAAAGGATGTCATCCGTGTCATCAGTTTGTGGGGCATCACCACTCTCGGCCTCAGTAATCCGACCGTGGCCAGCTTCCCGGAAAAGACAGGGAGTTACAGCCGGCAGCCAGTATTTTCCGTATCGACCAGCAGTCATTATGGCAGCTCAAAGTGTCATAATTTTTAAAGAGACGAGAGAAAAATATATATTCCCAATATCTGACAAAAAATGTTTCAGCCGATAAAAGCCGGCCTTTCGACATCACCGACATAGTAACAAAAGCGGCTCCAGACAAACTCTCTGCCGCTCATCGGGCAACGCAGGGTTACATTTTTATCGTCAACTGCGGTAACACGCCAGTCACCCTGACGCTTACCACCATCAATATAGATCATCTCGCCCACGCTGAACTCGTAGGGAGAAAAGCACCGCACCTTCATGGGATCCTCCTTTTATTTTAAGGCGCCCTTTATTCCATTGACAGAACAAGAGCTCGCTCATTACCATGGCTTGTACTCTTTATCATACTGACAAAAAAGGAGAAATTCTATGAGTATTGACTGGGCCTATATGCGTAAGGGGTGAGTCTCCTGTAAAAAAGCTTGGGAGTCTCTCGAGCACAGCAAGGCCGTGATCAAGGAAGAGGTCAACGCCAAGAAAGAAACCCTGACCGAGGAAGATGCCTGGCAACTGGTAGCAGGTGCCGACCAGATCTTCGTTGCCAGCGGCAAAAAGACCTTGGTATATAAGCCGACACCTGCCAACAAGGCTGAAATCCTAAAAAAGATATTAGGCCGCACCGGCAATCTGCGCGCCCCGGCCATGCGCCGCGCCAACACCTTTTATATCGGCTATAATGACGATCTGTACCAACAGATCACGGCGTCCTAAAGACGATAGTAACGAAACCACCTTCCCACCACGAAGAATACCTAAAACAGCCGCTGTTATCTGACTGAGGGCGCAGGGTGTCCTTCGTGGTTGTGATAAGCAAGATCCTCTCTACCAAAAATTGCCAGTGGCTAAAAACTTCGCTACTGTCTCCCGCCATCACAACCAAGAACGCCAAACATGCTTGCTAAAATTCATACCATAGCCCTGTGCGGCGTCGATGGCCTTGCCGTCGAGGTCGAGGTGGATATCGCCAATGGCCTGCCTACCTTTTCAACGGTAGGGCTGGCCGAAGGCGCCGTCCGGGAGAGCAAGGACCGGGTCAAGGCGGCCATTACCAACAGCGGCTACAGCTTCCCTAACCGCAGGATTACGGTAAACCTGGCGCCGGCCGATGTCAAAAAGGCAGGCACAAGTTACGATCTGCCCATTGCCATCGGTATCCTGGCTGCTGCTGAGTCCTTTAACCAGGACAAACTAGAGTCCATGGTCCTCGCTGGCGAGCTTTCCCTGGATGGTAAGCTGCGGGCGGTTCAGGGCATCCTGCCCATGGCCACCGCCGCCTGGGAGCAGGGCAAAAAGGCCATCCTGGTGCCAGAGGCCAATAGTCGCGAGGCGGCCATGGTATCCGGCATTGAGGTTTATGGCCTCAGCTCCCTGGATCAGGCCGTTGAATTTCTGGCCGACCGCCTTGAGCTTAGCAGCCGGGCCGCCAGCCATGCCCTGAGCAACACGAGGGCAAACGGCATTGACTTTAGTGACGTCAAGGGTCAGGAACATGTCAAGCGGGCCATGGAGGTGGCGGCGGCAGGCAGCCACAACATCTTGCTAAACGGCAGTCCGGGCAGCGGCAAGACCATGCTTGCCAAACGCTTTGCGACAATATTGCCCGATCTCAGCTTTGAGGAATCCCTGGAGACCACCAAGATCTACTCCATTATGGGACTCCTCTCCTCTAACCAGGGCCTGGTAAGCAGCCGCCCCTTCCGCTCGCCCCACCACACCATCTCCGATGCCGGCCTGATCGGCGGCGGCAATCAGCCCCGTCCCGGCGAGGTATCCCTGGCCCATAACGGTGTACTTTTTCTAGATGAGTTCCCCGAGTACAAAAAACATGTTCTGGAGGTACTGCGCCAGCCCATGGAGGATGGCAGAGTCACCATCTCCAGGGCCTCAAGCTCCCTGGAATTTCCGGCACGCTTCATGCTCGTGGCGGCCATGAACCCCTGTCCTTGCGGCCATCTGGGTGACCATCTCCACGGCTGCACCTGCACCCCCACCCAGGTAAAACGTTATAACGACAAACTATCCGGCCCCCTTCTCGACCGCATCGACATTCACCTGGAGGTGCCGGCCGTGCCTTTTAAAGAGATGACCCATGGCCCTGATGGTGAAAGTTCAGCCCTGATCAGAAAAAGGGTTCTTGCCGCCCGGGCCCTCCAGACCAGGCGCTTTGCCGGCCGTAAAAGGATCTACGCCAATAGCCAGATGACCAGCCGGGACCTTAAAAAATATTGTCTGCTTGACCAAACCAGCCTAGCTCTTCTAGAACAAGGTATGGAACGACTGCGGCTGTCAGCCCGGGCCTATAACCGGATCTTAAAAATTGCCCGGACCATCGCCGATCTTGGCGCTGTGGAGCAGATTGGCCCCGGCCATATTGCCGAGGCCCTTCAGTATCGCCGCATTGATCGGCGGCCTTGAGAACGGCCAATCAATGCTCCAGGGAAATGACGACAAGGAAACCTGGCCTTAACAGAGGCTCGTTATAGATATGAACGTTAATTAGAAAAAATGAGAGGATACAGCCATGACATCTTCCATCCGTCCCCCCCGCTGGGCAGGCAGCTTTTATCCGGAACACCCTGACAGTCTACGTTCATTAATTAAAGATCTCCACACCCAGGCCGCTCCCACCAAGATTGACCTGGGAAGCGCATCAATCAGGGCCCTGATCCTGCCCCATGCCGGCTATATTTACTCCGGCCTCACCGCCGCCCACGGCACTCTTCTCCTCAAAGGCCAGCACTTTAAACGGATTTTTCTTCTCGGCCCAGCCCACCACATCGGGGTGGCTGGCTGTGCGGTGAGCAGAGCCACCACCTACAAAACGCCCCTGGGCGACATTCCCCTGTCCCCCTTGGGTGAAGAGCTACAGAGCAACCATCCCGACCTTTTCCAGGAAAATACAGCCTCGGAGCAGGCCGAACATTCCCTGGAGGTCATTTTGCCCTTTCTTCAGGAGTCACTGGGGGATTTCGAGCTTGTGCCGCTGGTGGTAGGCCAGCCCGATACCGAAAGCACAGCCCAGGCCCTGGCTCCCTTTGTCGACGACGACAGCCTGGTTGTCATCTCAAGCGACCTCTCCCATTTCCTCGACTATGATAGCGCCGTCGACAAGGACAAAAAGACCCTGGACGCCATCCTTGCCATGGACATGGGCGCCCTGCTGTATAACGACAATATGGCCTGCGGCATGGTGGGCATCCAGATTCTCCTCAACCTGGCCCGGCTCAAGAACTGGCAGCCTCGCCTGTTGCACTACAGCAACAGCGGCGATACGGCCGGTGACCGCAGCCGGGTAGTGGGCTATGGCGCCATCGCCTTTACGGAGGGCATATAATGACTGAGTTATCAGAACACCAGGGTGAAACCCTGGTGAGGTTGGCCAGAGAAACCATTGCCTCTCTTCTTGGTATTAAAGCCGACAACCCGCTTGACCAGGAAATGCTCAGCACCCCGGTCTTCCAGGAAAAACGAGGCGTCTTTGTCACCCTGAAAAAAAAGGGCCAGCTCCGCGGCTGTATCGGCTCACTTGTCGGCTTCGAATCCATTGTCGACGGCATTCGCCATCAGGCGGAAAACGCCGCCTTTCACGACACGCGCTTTAACAAGGTTGTGGCCGAAGAGTTGGCAGATATTGATATCGAGATTTCCATCCTCACCCAACCTCAGCCCCTGGAGTTTTCCGGCCCGGATGATTTGATCCGTAAACTCAGGCCCCAGGTGGACGGGGTCATCCTGCGCTCCGGCAGCTACCAGGCAACGTTCCTCCCCCAGGTCTGGGATCAGCTGGCAAATCCAGAAGATTTTCTCGGCCATCTGGCCATGAAGGCCGGACTTCTTAAGGAGGGATGGAAGAATGCCGGGGTTGAAATCGACACCTATCAGGTCCAACATTTTGAGGAGTAGCCCGCACAGGGCTGGCGGCAATTCAGGCTTTTGAGCCACGAAGCCATCAAGACAAGTACAAATACTCTCAGTTAGTTCTGCGACTTCCCAGGTGCCTTCACAGCAGGGTCACCATTGCCACAAAGACTGGCGCCCCTCTCTTCTAGAGCATTTTCTTTAAAGTCTGATAATCCGTTTTGCCGGTGCCGAGCACCGGAATCTCTTCAACCTTAACCAGCCGACGGATGTTATGGAGGGGCGACAGGCCGGCGGTGCGGATGGCCTTGTTGGCCTCCTGCCTGCTCATCTCAAAGGTGACAAAGAGCACCACCTCGGGCTGCTCCTCGTCGGCAGTGGCCTCCACTGCAAAGGGAATGGCGTCGTCCTTGGCCGTGTCAACCTGGGACAGCAGAGCCGCCTCAATGGCCGGCAGAGAGATCATCTCACCGCCGAGCTTGATAAAACGCTTCAGACGACCGCGAAAGGTCAGGACACCCTGATCATCCTCTGAGACCAAATCGCCGGTCTCATACCACTGCTTGCCGTCATATTCGACAAAGGGCTGCTTACCATCATGGTGGAGATAGCCCCTAAAAACATTAGGGCCACGGACCAGGAGCATACCCTGTTCACCAAGGGCAACCCTTTGCCGGCTGTCGACATCGACAATAACATGCTCCATGGAGGGCAACATGGGACCGATGGTGCCAGGCACCGGCCTGTCGGGGCGGTTCAGACTGACACCGGGAGCGCACTCGGTAACCCCGTAGGCCTCGCACATTACTGCGCCGGGGCAATCGCGGGCCATGGTCTGATAGACATGCTCGGGGCATTTCTCAGCGCCGGTGAAGACCAACCGCAGGGCCTCAAGCTGGCCCGGCTCGGCTGCACGCAGTATACCGTTTAAAAAGGTGGGGGTGCCGATCAGCACCGTAGTTTTATAAACCTCGGCAATCTTGGCCAGAACGCCGGCCTCGGTGGGATTGGCATGATAGACGGTCTTCAGCCCCATACAGACGGTGAGCAGCAAGGTGCCGGTGAGCCCCAGGGAGTGAAAGGGCGGCAAAATGCCCAGGAGGCTGTCGTCACCATGGAACTGTAAAACCTGACTGACATCACGCAGGTTGGCCAGAAAATTGGCATGACTGAGGGGCACGGCCTTGGGTCTGGCCTCTGAACCAGAGGTGAAAAGGATGGCGGCAATATCATCACCTGAGCCATGGCTGTCAAGCAAAGACCAACTGCCGTAACTCTGAAGTTTGGCACTTATTTTTTTAGGCAGGGTAAAGGTCTTGGCCAGGTCCTCAAGGTGGAGCCAGTCAACCCGAAGGCCGTCAAGCTTCATCCCTTGGCCTGCCAGGCGCCCCACCAGGGCCTTGGCGGTAACCACCGTCTTCACTCCGACCTTGTCGAGACAGTAGGCCATATTGCCTTCGCCCACTGTCCAGTTGACCAGCACCGGCGTTTTGCCGGCAAAGAGCAGGGCCAGATAGCAGGTGGTGCAGCCCACGCCGGCGGGCAACATCAGACCGACTGTGGTTTCAGGGATCTTGGCAAACGCCGGCACCAGAAGATGGAGGGCGGTGATGATATCACGGTTACTGCGCACTCCACCAAGCAGATCGGCAATAAGGACTTTGCCCGGCTTCTGTCTGGCCTGGGCCAGAAAAAGCTCAGTGATGGTCTGGCCCTCGCCCATCATAAGCGGTTCCCTGTCCTGGGCGGCGAACCATTTTTTCGGCACCCTGGTAACCTGACCATTCTTGCGGCTGATGATCTGGCCGCTGGCGGCCAGCAGCAAATCTCCAGCCGTGTTGAGGGTCTCCAGGTCATCAATGGTGTGGCCAAACTCCTGCTCAATCCAGACAGCAAGCTCGGCCAGTCCCAGAGAGTCGAGGCCGAGGTCGCCGGCCAGGTTATCTTCGTTGGTAATGTTCTCGGCACCGCAGATCGACGTTACCTTGGCAAAGACCTGACGCTGCACAGCCTCACTCACCCGGCCTGCGTCCCGGGCAATTTTCTTCTCACCGGGCTCGGGCATGAGCCGCGGCGTACTTCCCTGCCACCAATAATGGGGGACAAAGGCGTTGGCCGCTGTCTTACTGTTATAAAAATCTTCCAGGTATCTGTTTAATACCAGGCGTTCACCGGAATGGGGGATGTCTGCAGGTTCGCTAAACTCTATCACCACCTGGCGCCGCGGCATGAAGAAGATGAAGTTCGCCAGGGCATAGAGAAAATGTTTGAAGGCATCGCCGGCCAGGCTGGGCGCCCGGCCGCTGGCCCTTGAGAAGGAGGAGCCCCAGAGGCCGGTGGTCCGGGCCAGGACCACTCTGATGTCCGGGGCCTGCTTGAGAATGGCAGCCACGCCACCGTTACCGCGGATGGATTCGTAACGGCTGCGGCAGATACGCCCAGAGGGGTAGAGCAGGACATTATCGCCATGCTGAAGGCTCTTGGTAATCTCGGCCATGGCGGCCAAGACCTCATCACGGCTATGTCGTCCCTTGCTGGCAATATCGGGGATGGTCACACAGCGCACCAGCTCCATAACATACCGCACCACCGGCAAATCCACCTGGCTCTCATCGGCCAGAGGACGGGGATGAAAACGGTCATGGAGGGTGATATACATGATGAGGGGATCAATAAGGGCGGGATGGTTGGGTAAAAAGAGGATCCCCTGGCCGGGTTTTGACGGCCTAATGGCATCAAGGCCCTTGATCGTCACCCGATAGCGCAGGCGCAGGAGAATGCGTAAAATAAAGACAATAATATTCAGCATGAAGAATCAACCGTACCATA
>JBFFIS010000072.1:0-8827 GCA_041556375.1 Desulfurivibrionaceae bacterium
CCAGACCAGGGATTTGTGGACCCAGCCCCGGGTACCATCCATGTGGGTGACCTGGAGCCAGTTGCCATCTTTGCGGCCAGGGGTAAAGACCACACCGTACAGGGCCGTGGCTGATATTTCATAATTTTTGCCAGGCCCGACCCGAAGATTTGCCTTTTTGACCTTGACGATAACCTGCTGATCTTTCTGGAGGAGAGGGGCGTAGATCCAGCCGGTATCACCCTCAAAGTCTTCGGTGTTTACCCATTCGCCCTTGCGGCCAATGACCTTGAGGGGGAAATTTTTAAACACCTCCCAGTGGACCTCGGCCTTGGTGGATGGGGCGGAACGGACATTGACGCCATCCTTAATAACAGTGACATACTCAGCAGCTTGGCAGCTCTGGCTTTGAGCAGATACTGCAAGCACGAGGAAAACGGCAAGGGCAAGAGGGGATAGTTTGTTGAAAAATTTCATGATGGTGTACTGCTCCGTCAGAAATGATGATTCGTAACAATGTGTTACTGGTGATTTTTAAAGATAACGACTTCCAAAATAGCATCCAGCCGCCCGCAAGTCAATACGCGATGGTAAGCACATCACGCAGCATCGCTTACCAGAGACATCTTTGATCCGGAGATGAAGGGAAAGCCATGCCTCTGGCATGAGTGGCCAGGGTATAATGAACAGGAATCTTGAATGATGGATCCGGCGGATGGAGGCATGTGACAGGCCACAATGGTCTGTGGCGCCGGAACTCCCTAAGATCAGCAGGGGGTGATGGTAATGGTAAGGGGCTGATATTGCAGGCTATTGCCTTTAACTCCTTTTGATAGCGTACTTTTTGTTTGACACTGTTTTTTGCTTTCCTATAGCATACGATATGAATATAGGAGGCATTATGAGAAAAACTCTTTTTTTCGTCGGTTTATTTCTGCTCATTTTTCTTGGACTCTCCCTCGCTCAAACCGGGGTCAAGAAAAGAAGACCCCTGCCCTATGAGTATGGCCGAGTCGAGCTCAACAATTTTTCTGAAGATGCGGACCGGGCCCCGGTTGTCTTCGATCATTGGCTCCACCGCGCCAAATTCACCTGTCGCCTGTGCCACGTGGACATCGGCTTTGCCATGCAAGCAGGAGCCACTGGCGTCAAAGCCCTTGATAATATGCAGGGTTACTACTGTGGCGCCTGCCATAACGCCAAAACCGCTTTTGCTTCATGTTCGACGACCCTTGGTCAGCAAGACCCCAGGAAGTGCGAGCGCTGCCATTCCCGCGGCAAAAGGGTAGCTAAAAAATATGATTTCCGCTCCTTCACTGCCGGTTTCCCCAAGGGCCGCTTTGGCAACGGTATTGATTGGGAAAAGGCTGAAGCAACCGGCAAGATTGCCCCTGTTGATTTTCTCGAAGGGGTCTCCATCCTGAGAGATTCCCTGGTCGTCCAGAAGGATTTTGATATTTCCGCCAAGGTGGCAGGTATGCCGGAAATCATCTTCTCCCATAAAAAACATACGGTCTGGAACGGCTGTGAGGTCTGCCATCCGGAGATTTTTATCGGGGTTAAAAAGGGTAAGACTCAATATTCGATGACTGAGATCTATGAAGGAAAATACTGCGGAACCTGCCATGTCAACGTGGCATTTCCCCTCCTCGATTGCCAGCGATGTCATACAAAACAGGTGCTTTAAAAGCCATACCCCAAAGTGCTTGGCGACCATTGTTGTTTTTTCTGGTCCTGGCGGTGGTGTGCGGCAGTGCTCTGCCTGGCAATGGCAGCCTCGCCTGGGCCATGGATGACTGGAAGTTGGAATTCAATACTGTTTGCGGCCAGACCCAGAATGCTCTTTCCTTCTCCACCGATGAGTTGAACAACCTCATTGGCCGCTGTGACAAGCTTAAACCCCGTATCGAAAAGCTCGATTCATCCCGGTCCTCGGAGCGTAAGGTCTTTTTGCAACGCCTGAAGATGTGCCGACAATTCTACGCCTTTGTTTTGGGGACAAAGGCTGAGCAGGACTAGTTATGGCGAAAAAGATTTTTTGGGTCATCCCCTTTTTTCTCCTCGCCCAGGTGCTGTTTGTCGGTGCCGGAAATATCCCTTCTCCTCAGAGCCAGGGGCGCGTCATCCTCAACAATTACTCCAAAAGGGCTGGCCTGGCCCCGGTAATCTTCGACCACTGGCTGCATCGCGGCCAGTTCACCTGTCGCCTCTGTCACCTGGATGTCGGTTTCGCCATGGAGGCTGGAGAGACAAAAATAAGCGCCTCTCATAATATGCAGGGCATCTATTGCGGGTCCTGTCATGACGGCAAGAGAACAATCGGCGACAAAACAATTTTTGCCGCCTGTGCTGAGGAGGTAAGCGGCGAAGAGGGCAAGCGTTGTGAGCGCTGTCACTCCCGAGGAAAACAAGGGGTGCGCCAGATTACCTTCGAAGACTTTACCGAAAAGTTACCGCGGACCTTGGGCAGGGCCGTTGACTGGGAAAAAGCGGAGGAGAAGGGGGCCATCAAGCCCATCGATTTTCTTGAAGGGCTCTCTATGCAACGCGGAGCCATAAAGGCCCAGGATGATTTCGCCATCCAGTCGCAGGCCTCGTGGGCATCTGATGTCATTTTTTCTCATAAAAAACACGCCATCTGGAATGGCTGCGCCCTGTGTCATCCTGACATCTATGCCAGCACCAAGGCCGGCACGGTGAAGTATTCCATGTTTCAGATCTTTGAAGGCGAATCATGCGGGGTGTGTCATGGGAATGTGGCATTCTCTCTCTTCCTCTGCGAGAAATGCCATAAAAAACCAGTTCGATAATATGGCGGCAGCGGCGGCTGTCTGCTTCTGCACCCTCCTTCCCTTGCCTGTCTCCGGCATCCCTGTCCTGGGGGGCACCCCTTATTAGTCTTATAAGCTGCAGTCGGTAAAATGATTGGTGGTCATCTTTGGTAACCCAAATCAATCCCGCTGATGGCATTTATTGCATAAGTTTCTCTGAAATTGGCCATAGCTGCCGGCCCGGCGGTCATAAAAGTTTTTTGTGGTTTCAGCAGCAGTACGTCCTTGGGCCAAGTGAGGCGGGCTGTTGTTGTCGATGCCTGGAAAAGTCCCCTCGTAAACGATAAATTCCGCCTCCATATTCCAGCGCAGCATGTTGCCCCAGCCTGAGGCATGGGCCCGGTGGCAGGAAAGACACATGACATTCTCCCGGCCTGTAGGGCCGCTGCTGCCAGCAGTGGCGGCCAGCATTTTTACCACGGAATAGTCTTTTGAGCCTATCTCGTAAGGCACCAGAGACGAATAGGAGGTTGCCTGGTTGCCGCTCGTGTTTCCTGAGAATAAATAGCCGTTATAGTGGTTCAGTGTCTTTAAGGAAAAGAGGGCGTTACTACCCACCGGATGCTTACAGAAACTGTCAAGCTGGGGATGGCAGTTTTGGCACCACTCCGACATGCCGCTGCCATAAACAACGCGGGTGTCGGTAAAGGTTTCTGCCCTGTTGTACAGGACAGGAGAGATGGCAATAGGCGGGTCGGCAGTAAAGGCGGGGGCACCGGCGGCATTTTTTGGCCTATAGCCTTTACCGGCCAGTAATCGGTAGACGCCAACGCTGCTGTTGGCGTCGGGGGCAGGGCTGTTGACGTAGGTTCCGGAAGCAATGATCGGCGGGCCGGTATTTGAGATCGTGCCGTTATCAAGTTGGCGATATCTGCCATGGGGATCGTGACAGCTAATGCATGAGAGGCTTGAGGAGGGGTAGGTGCCGCCTGGGGCCATGGCAGAGGAGCTGTCAGGTCCATAGCCATAATCAAGGGCGATGATATTGTGGCCATGCTTGTCGCCTATACTGTGCTGGGTATTGGCCATGCCGGTAATAACAGGCCAGCTGTAATCTTTTTTCAACCAGCAGAAATCGCCGCCGGGGGTGAGCTGTATGCACAGCGGTGAGGATGTCGTATTCGTGGCAACCAGGTGTTGGCTTGTCAGTGCTATGCCTGTCTGGTCTTGGTGGCATCGAAGACAGGTAGAGCTTGGATCGGCACCGATCAATTCAGGTGGCGTTGTGTGGCACTGCGTGCAGTCGCCTGTACCGCCATTATGAAATGGTTCAGCGCTGAAAAGGGCTGGCGTCGGCAATATAAATGCTGCCAAAAACAGAAAAGAGATGGGAATGCCTAGTGTTTTCATGGCGTCGCGACTCCCCTATGGTGGTGAGGCAAGGCAGGCAGGGGCCAGCGGGCAGGGTGTCTATATGGCTACATATTTTTTTAATATGCAAAAAATATGCTCGAAATTCCGGGATGTTATCTAGTTGATTTGTTTCAGGCATTTATGTGTAGGGGGCCGTCGCCGCCAGAGAGGACGGCGAATTTTTTTCCGGGATCTCAATTTGGTTTTTCCCGGATTGCGGAATTTTGTTTGTCCAGATCATGGTTGCCGAGCCTGGACCGAGAGAAGGGGGGGCTAGGCCGCTGTCGTCAGAGGAAGAGGTCTAAAAAGCCATTGGAGGCGAGGCGGGCGGCTGGTCTGGTCACGACCTCAACAGTATGGAGTGCTGAGGGCAGGGAAAAGTCGGGCTCATACTTCTACCACCGACCTTCACTTATGAGGGCGAAGACGTAATGTGGACAAGAAACTCTTTATTGCCCTTGGGGCCGAGGATGGGCGAATCTGTCACCTCGCCATGGCTGAGGCCGAGGGAGCTAATGAACTCCTTGATCGATTCGATAACTTCATTATGGAGGGACGGGTCAGAGACCACGCCGCCCTTGCCGACCTTGCCTTTGCCCACCTCAAACTGCGGTTTGATCAGCGACAGGATGCTGACGGGTTTGTCGCCAAAAAGAGGGATCAGGGCGGGAATGAGAAGCTTGATGGAGATAAAGGCGGCATCGATTACTGCCAGGTCAATGTCTTGGGGGATCTGGTCGCGGCTGAGGTACCGGGCATTGGTCCTTTCCAGGACAACAACCCTGGGGTCTTGCCGTAACTTCCAGTCGAGCTGGCCGTAACCGACATCCACGGCATAGACCAGGGTCGCGCCGTTTTGCAGCAGGCAATCGGTAAAACCGCCGGTGGAGGCGCCGATATCGGCACAGATGAGACCGCTTGGGTCAAGGTGGAAGAAGTCAAGGCCCTTGGCCAGCTTCAGGCCGCCCCGGCTGACAAAGGGGCAGGATTTGCCCTTGATGATGATCTCCAGGCTGTCATCAACCTGACTGCCGGCCTTGTCTACCCGGTGGCCGGCCACCAGAACCTGGCCGCTGCCAATGATGGCCTGGGCCTTTTGCCTGCTTTCCACGAGGCCGCGGGCCACCAGGAGTTTGTCGAGACGAATTTTCATAGATAAAAGTTGGCGGTATGCCCGTGGTCAGCCTTTATGGCCTGGCGCCAAAGCAAAGAGGCACGAGGAAAGGTCGGCGTGGCTCATTGTTTTGCCATGGAAGGCACGGGAGGCACGATCAAAGTTTTTTGGCGGATTGTGTAGCCAAAGTTTCTTACACCAATATGCTCCGCTGCCTACTCAGGAAACATCCGCCTTGCGAATAAGGTCACAGAGTTCATCAGCCATGGTGTTGATGGTGTCATGGTGCTTGCCCTCAAGCATGACCCGGACCACCGGTTCGGTGCCGGAGTGGCGGACCAGGATGCGACCATCTCCGCCCAGCTTTTTTTCCATCCTGGCCATGGCGTCATTGAAGCCGGGCACCAAGTCGAGATTCATCTTCTCGGCCGTGCGGACATTCTTTAAAACCTGAGGAAAGGAGTCCATGACTGTGGCCAGCTCAGAGATCGGTTTGTTGTGCTTAATCATCACGGCCAGGACCTGGAGGGCGGCCATAATACCGTCACCGGTGGTGTTGTCCTCAAGGAAGATGAGATGGCCCGACTGTTCGCCGCCAAAGGAGTATTTGTTCTTGCGCATCTCCTCGACAACATAGCGGTCGCCAACAGCAGTGCGGACCATCTGGCCGCCCATCTTGGCCATGGCAACCTCCAGCCCCATATTGCTCATCACCGTGGTAACCAGGGTTTTTTTCTTCAGTTTCTTGGTGGCCAGCAGGTCCTTGGCGCAGATGGCCATGATGTGGTCGCCGTCAACAATGCTGCCTTTTTCATCGCAGACAATGAGGCGGTCGCCGTCGCCATCCAGGGCAATGCCGATATCGGCCCCCAGCTCCACGACCTTGGCAGCCATGACCTCCGGATGGAGAGCGCCGCAATCCTTATTGATGTTTTTGCCGTCCGGCTCAACACCGATGGCGGTGACCTTGGCGCCAAGCTCCTCAAAGACATGGGGGGCGACACCGTAGGTGGCGCCGTGGGCACAGTCAAGAACGATGTGGAAACCGTCCAGGGTGTACTGCTTGGGGAAGGCGTGTTTCAAAAAAACAATATAGCGGCCGCGGGCATCGTCAATCCGGAAGGCCTTGCCGACATCTTCAGCAACCGGCCTCAGGGCCTCCATCTTTTGCGAAAAGATGAGGTCCTCAATGTCCGCCTCTTTGTTGTCGGGCAGTTTGAAGCCGTCCCTGGAGAAGATTTTTATACCGTTGTCTTGGAAGGGGTTGTGCGAGGCGGAAATCACCACGCCGGCATCAGCCCGCATACTGGTGGTGATAAAGGCAATGCCCGGGGTGGGCATGGGGCCGAGCAGCATGACGTCGACGCCCATGGAGCAGATTCCTGCCACCAGGGCATTCTCCAGCATATAGCCAGAAATCCGGGTGTCTTTACCGATGACAATGCGATGGCCCTTGCGCATGTCTTTGACCTGAAAGGCGATGGCCCGGCCAATCTGCATGGCTATCTCGGTGGTCATGGGGTGGATATTGGCAACGCCTCGGATGCCGTCTGTGCCGAATAATTTACGCATGGTAGAACCTGTAACGGGTTGGTGAAAATTTAAAAGGGGTGAAGTCTATTTCGGGGCGGGGGCCACGGTCACGGTCACTTCCGGCGGGTCGGTCTCAAGGATCTTTACGCCCTCTGCCGGGGTGACAAGAATCTTGATCTTATGCGTCCCTGGTTGGAGGCCGGCGGCAGTGATGGTAGCAGTAAAAAGTGACGTGTAATTAGCTGCTTTTTGCGACACAGAGTAGGGAATCGATGCGTGGATCGTCACTTTTTCCGGTGAAATCGTCAGGTTGGGGATATTGTCGCCGGTGGGCAGGGTCACCGGGACATTTTTTACCGCCCGGTGGACCATTTTCTCCTCAACTATAATTGTCGCCGTGACCACCGGGTGGCCGATGAGTTCGGAAATTTGCGGAGCAAGCTCAAGAGATGTGTGGGTCATCGTTGGGCCCGTGAGTCCGCTGATGTCGAGGGGCAGGGTGTTGATCGCTGTCTCCTTGCCGATAATGGCCTCGGAGGCGGTAATGGTAATTTCAGCCGGTTCCAGAAGGACGGAAACCAGGGAGTAGCCCTTGGGAACCTGGCCTGTGGTGACGGCATGGATAGCCAATTTTTTCTCAATGAGCTTGTCGAGCTGGAGGATGAACTCCGACGGTTTTGCCCTCAGGATCTGGACGCCCCACGGCATGGGGATGGCCTTGGTGTCGTTTTTGATGACCACCGGGCCTGGGGTGGCATCAGAAAGATCGACGGTGCGGGAGACCTCGCCAGTCATGTTGCGGATAAGACCACGGGGGCCGCTGACCGTGATCTCCAGTTCTTTTTTATACTCATTGGCAATAATGAGGTCTTGGGGAAGGTTGATCACCTCAACAGGGACCTTCACCGTCATGTCGACATTGTCCTCGCCGGCGACAAAATACCATAGAAAGACAGCAAAGAAGAGGCTGAGCAGTTTGAGCACCCAGTTCTTCGGCCACTTCCAGGACCCGAAAATGCTGTTTAGACTCTGTTTAACCAGTTTTTCCATATGTTCCTCTGGAATTCCTTGGGGACAAAGATTGCTTCCAGGCGGTTGCGCAGGGAGGTGATGTCAAGATCACTGGTAATACCGCCATGCATGACAAGGGAAATGGCCCCTGTTTCTTCGGAGACAACAATGATCACCGCATCTGTCTCCTCGGAAAGGCCGATGGCGGCCCGGTGCCGTGTGCCCAGGGAGCGGCTGATGTAAGGGTTTTTGGTCAGGGGCAGGACGCAACGGGCATTGAGGATCCGCCCCTTGCGGACAATAACACCGCCGTCATGGAGGGGCGAAGAGGTGTGGAAGAGGCTGATAAGCAGCTCCTTGCTGAGCTTGGCGTCCAAGGTGACTGCTGATTCCAGATAGTCACGCAGGCCTGTTTCCCGTTCGATAACAATGAGACCGCCGATTTTGCGCTTTGATAAGTATTCACTGGCGCCGATAACCTCATCCAGGGACTGGCTTTCATCCTCCCCGGTTCTGGTGGTGAAAGGGGTTTGGCCCATCTGGGTAAGGGCTCGACGGATATCACGCTGGAAGATGATGATGATGATAAGCAGTATGGAACTCAAAAAACGGCCCAGCAGCCAGTAGAGGGTGAGGAGCTGCAGCTCGCGGGCAACAAAATAGACGACGATGAGAACAAAGATGCCGGCCAGCATCTGTACCGCACGGGTGCCCTTGATGAGCAGAATGGCCCGGTAAATGATAAAGGAGACAATGGAGATGTCTGCCAGGTCAAAAAGAAGGCGATATGATTGGAAAAAATGGTAAAGGGCTTCTGTCATTTACAAATGAGGGGTCATAGTTTGCATTCGTCTGGTGAGAGGAGGGCGCATTTTGTCTGTTGGCCTAGCTTTAATCATATATAAATAGTAGCAACTTTGCGAGATTAAAGAGGTTTATAGCAAAGAAAAGTGATGACATTTCTCCCACTTCAAAGGTGTTTAGCCGTGGAAGCCCTGGCGACTCG
>JBFFIS010000073.1:0-8822 GCA_041556375.1 Desulfurivibrionaceae bacterium
GTCGATTTGCCAATATTAAGATCACCAATGGTACCTGATCGATCTCCGTTGCTGTCTAAGGTCCAACCCTGGACAAAATCACCCACGGGATTAACCAAGTTGCCCTCGAGATCAAAACGAAACTCACCAGCCCGGGTATACATGTCTGCCTCGGAGCTATCTTGGCCCCGAAGCATGAAAAAGCCCTGGCCACCGATGGCCATATCGGTTGGGGTGGATGAGCTTTCAAAAGAGCCTTGGGCAAAGAGTCCGTCCACGGTGGACAGGGTTACGCCACGGCCCACCTGTTTGGAGCCGGAGGCGGTGGACACGGACTGGGACAAAACATCCTGGAAGGTGGCCCGACTTGACTTATAGGCAACGGTGTTAACGTTGGAGACGTTATCACCCAAAACTGACATTGCCTCACCCATGGTACTGAGACCGGAAATACTTGCATAGAGTGAACTTGAAATAGCCATTATTTTTTCCTCCCTTTTCAGGATATTGCCGGCCTGTCGCATCCCGGCCAAACTTTATTACCGTTCTATTTTGTCAATTTTCTGCATGAGCAGGTCAGCAAAAACACCGCGCTCACTTCCCGCTATCTTTTTATATAACGCCAACCACGGCGCCCACATCGGCAGGTACATGATGATCAAGAACCAGGCGCGCCGTACCGGTTTCGTAATCAATGCCGGTGACCATACCACTAACCTTGTAATCAACGGCCAACTGCTGTCCGGCCTGGTCATAGGCCTTGACGTTGAAGATATACGCGCCATCGTCAACCTTTCTGTCGAGCATATCGGTGCCGTCCCATTCCACCTCATGGGTACCTGGGGTGACCTGGCCGAGATCGACAATCTTCACCAGCCTGTTGGCGGCGTCACGAACCTCAAGGACGGCCATATCAGCCTCCTCATTAAGAGTAAACTCGCCCTGGCCGATCTTGTCGCCGTTGACCCCGACACTATTGCCGTATACCCGCACCTCTTGATCAAGGAGAGAGAGAAGCTGCAGGTTATTTTGTGAGGTCTGGTACTCCAAGAGCTGATCCATACTGTCAGCCATCCTCATGGTGGCCTCCATGTTGGAAAAATCAGCAAGCTGGGTAGCCATATCAGTACTGTCCATCGGTTCCATGGGGTCCTGATGCTGAAGCTGAGTAATAAACAGGGTCATAAAATCACTTGAATCAAGTTCCTGTTTGCCCACCGGCTTGAAGAGGGGGTCGGCTTCTGCCAGGGGAATTCCTAGGGCTGTAGTTTCCATTTTTCTATCTGCCTCTCGTTACGATGAAGTGAAATGGGCCTTCCTTTGCCTAAACAAAGAGATTAACCCCTTCCTCCTGACTGACATATTGATTGCCGCGCATGGTATGATAGAGGACATCCTCGGGGATATCTTCCAGGTTCTGAGCCTGAAGACGTTCACCACTCCAGGCCATCTCAAAACGCTGCCAGGCCTCGTTGTCGTCCTGATTCTGGCCGACAAAGACATTGACATCACCCAAGGAAAAACCTTTTTGTTCCATGCTGTGGCGGAACTCCTCCATGGAGCCCTCCAGGGTCTCTTTGACCTTGCTGTTTTCCATGGCAAATGACACCGACACCACCTCGTTGCGGACGGTGAGATCAACCTTGACCTCGCCAAGCTCTGCCGGGTGCAGCCTTAAGACCAGATGCTGTTCACCGCTCTTCATGCCCCGGGCCACAGCCAGGGAAAGCTGGTTTAAAATATGCTGTTGCTGCTGGACGGGAAAATGACGCACAGCCTGGGGTTGATCAGCAGGCGGGGCAATGGTCTGCTCTGTCGATGCTTGCGCAGTTGCCATGCCGTCCGGCCGCGCCACGCTGAATTCTTCCTTGCCAACAGCCACTACATTTTCGGCAAGCGGATTGACATTGCTGAAGAGGTTCTGCTTGCGGTCACCACCGCTACCCTGTTCACTACGCTGCTCAGTGGCCCTGGCAACAACGCCATCAAGCCACTTCTGAATATCGCTCTGAAGGTTATCCTCTTCGGTATCAAGGCCTTCCTCAAAACGAAGACGGGCTTGGTCATACATTTCCAGCAGGTCTTGATAGGCACCGCTTAGGGATTCTTGCACCACCGGAGTGTAGCCCACTGATTGCTCAGCAAACGAGGCCTGCGCCATCACCTTCTCGAGGCTCCCGAGAAACTTGGGCAAATCAAGTTGGGGCAGATTCTCCTTGGCTTGGATTACTGACTCTTTCAGGAGGGCCTGGAGGCGTTCAAGACTGACAACAAGTTCCTCGCCAAAGACCTGCTCAGGCAGCAAATCAAGCTGTTTTCCCAGGGCAACCCCTGCCTTATCGAGTAAAGCCTGGAGCTGTTCAGCCTCCCAAGAAGACAGGGCTACAGGCTGCAGATTTTCCGGGGCAATGTTCAAATCATCAAGGGCCTGGGCCAGAAGGCCAAGATCAATCTCACCATCAGCAACCACGGCCCGGGAGGAGATGTCAGCAAGCTGCTCTGGACTCAGACCCATCTTGGTGAGCAGCGCTTCGAGCATGGGAAACTCGGTTTCCGGGACACCGATGGCTGGATTTTCTTCAAAAGAAACGAAGTGATCGATCAAGGCCTGAAAGAAAGAGTTCAGATCAAGCTCACCGCTTTCTGCCTGAAACTGTTCAACCATGGCAGTAAGGTCTGCCTCACTCATACCGGCCTGTTGAGCAAGGTCGGCAAGAATTTCCCCCTCAGGCAGGGCGACACTCCACTCTCCCGGCCCCAAGGTTTTCTCCTGGGCCACCTGCTGGATGTCTTGAAGAAACAACACCAGGCTGGCAAGATCACTTTGATCATCCACAGCCTTATCGGAATCAACCTTGGCTGTTTTTTCTTCCCCTTTTGGCGCCTCAGCCTTTTTTGGGGAACCACAGCCGTCCTGTTTTTCACAGCGCCTGACACCAAGCTGGTCCTGATTGCGCTCCTGCTTGCTATCGAGGCGGCGATCCAGATGATCGGCAAATTTATTACCTGATTTATCAGCGCCTCTGGCATAATCTACAGAAAGTTCTGCGCCCCCTACCGGCAGCACTGGGGTAATGATATTTGACACGGGCGTCCTCCCTTGTTTGCAAATGAACTCTGACACCATCTGGGGAATATTTTTTCCCGGTGCCAGCCACTGACCATGAGTAGAGCAACGGCTGTGCCACAGGACAAACGACGCTCGCCACAAAACAAAATAAAACAAGATTAACCCTATTATTCCAACTAGTTATGCAATATATTTTTCTTTGAAAATTCTAACACAGTGTGGTGACAGGGGGAGAAATAGGCAAGAATTACCGGGTACATTTAAGGAGAAGAGCAAGGAAAAAAACAAAGAGTACCTAATGGCCGTGAACCGGCTCAGGCAGGAGAAACTTCAGCACGAAGCATTGCAGATGCCCTGAGAGCCTGAAACATGTGCAGACAGCTGGGTCCTGGAACTCAAGGGTTGTCAATTGGCCGAACAACTCGGCCCATACTTCAAGAAGAAAAACGCGAAGACTACTGGGAAGATTCGCTGATGCGGCCGAGCAGACGGCTGACCCGGACGGCCTTCTGGGATTCGAGCTTGGGAATGATCTTGGCGACCAGCTCATTTTTCATGGCGCGCAATATTTTAGCGACATTGCCATCCTCCATCTGGTTGAGAATGGGGGCGACCTTGGAGGCGCTCATGTTGGAATAGACCTTAATAAGATTTTTAAACTCCTGATCCTGCTCAGCCCTGATTTCCTGCAATTTCTCGGCAATGGTCTTTTGCAGGCTGAGCATTTCGGCAAGCTTGGCATCAACATCCTTCTGCATCACCGCCAAATCCTGCTCCCTTTGAGCAAGATCCTTTTCCTTGGCAGCCACCGCCTCCTCCCTGATCTGCAGGGAGGCTGAGACGCTGACCTCCTTGGCAGATGCCAACACAGGTTTATTGGCGCCGTAACAAGGGGTGTCCACAGCCAGGACCACAAGGCCAAACAAGGAAATTGTCACTATCTTTTTCAGGTCAACTAGGAGCATGTTTTCACCATCAGGCTCAGGAATCAGAGGGCAGATCGCCCAAAACGCAACACAGCCATTTCGTCACTTTCATTCTGTTCCTTTTTGCGTTCCTCGGCCAAATATATTTCATAATCTCTTTTACGGATTATCCCGACGACCTTGCGCTCTTTAACAGCCTCGGTCAGCTGGCGTCGGGCTTGCTCCACCACCTGCCTCTGGCTGGCAATGGTATTTGCCTGTATCTTGCCGAGAACCTCGTTGGAGCGAACAGCTTCCATGTAGAACTGGACCAAGGAGCCTTTAATCTTTTGCTGTTCTTTCTCGGCAAGGGAGGTGAGGATCGCCAGGCGTTGCTCTTTGAGAGCGGCCAAACGATCCTCATGATTCTGGAGGATGGTCTGCTCCCGCCCCAACTTGAGCTGGGCCTGCTCTTCCTTATTACGGCGGATTGTTTCTACAGCCTGCAGACGGAAATGGAACATTTTTCTATAAAGGCAAGAAGATTTAAACCGGCAAATAAGAAGAAGACTCTCTGGCCAACTTCTTATTTCGCAACCACACAATCCTCTTTAGCCGTCCTCCCTAAATCAAGGTTAAGAGCTGTTGGACACATTCGTCAAAAGGAGCCCTGCTATCAACAGGCTGCCGCAGATAATCATTAATGGCGTCCATAAGACCAATGGCCCGGTCTATTTTAGGATTGGAACCCTTGGCATAGGCGCCGATATTAATCAGATCTTCAGATCGCCGGTACGTGGCCAGCACCTCCAGTAATTCCTTGGCCTTCCTGACCTGCTCGGCAGAGACGACATCGCTCATACAGCGGCTGATACTGGCCAGCACCTCTATAGAGGGGTAATGGCCCTGGTTGGCAAGGTCGCGATCTAGGACGATATGGCCATCAACGATGGATCGCACGGCGTCACCGATGGGCTCATTCATGTCGTCGCCCTCAACCAGCACCGTATAAATGCCGGTAATACTGCCTTTGCCTTCACAGCTACCCGCCCTCTCCAGCAGCTTGGGGAGCTGGGAAAAAACCGACGGCGTATAGCCCCGCGAGGTGGGAGGCTCGCCAATGGCAAGACCTACCTCGCGACTTGACATGGCAAAACGGGTCACCGAGTCCATCATCAGGATGACATCGCGATTCTGATCGCGAAAATATTCAGAAATAGACATGGCTAAGTAAGCACCGCGCATACGCACCAGGGGCGGCTGGTCTGAGGTGGCCACCACCACTACCGAGCGGGCCAAGCCTTCCGGACCAAGATCGCGCTCAATAAAATCACGCAACTCCCGGCCGCGCTCGCCGATCAGGGCGATCACCGAGATATCGGCGGCCGTGTTTCTGGCAATCATGCCAAGCAGTGTTGACTTACCGACACCGGAGCCGGCCATGATGCCGATGCGTTGGCCCTTACCCAGGGTGAGCAGGCCGTTAATGGCCCGGACCCCAACATCAATAGGCTCAAGGATACGCTGACGCTCCATGGGGTTCAAGGGCTCGGCGTAGAGAGGATAATTTTGCTCGGTTTGGAGAGGCCCCTTCCCGTCCATGGGACGCCCCATGCCATCAATGACCCGGCCGAGAAGATTGGCCCCCACCGGCACCTGGGCCTGGCCATCCACCATCCTGATGGCGCTACCCGGCTCGACGCCCCGCATTTCACCGAGGGGCATGAGCAGCACCTTACCCTCGCGGAAGCCAACCACCTCGGCAGGAATACGGTTGGCGCCCTTGAAGGTATCCACCTCGCACATGGAACCCACCGGAATTCCTGGGCCATTGGACTCAATGACCATACCGATCACCTGGCTCACCCGGCCACGAATGGAGGTGGTTTCGGTATTACGAACAGTCTGTATGCACGGGGATAGATCTAGCATGGCTAGGCTTAAGAGACGGGAGGATGAGGGGGCTGCCCTTCATCCTGCGTGTCCTCAAAGGGCTCCTCATCTGCCTCTGCAAGGGCGGCCAAAAATGATTGTTCAACAGCCTTAAAGAGCTTTTCTTTACAATTTTCCAGAGTGGTATCAATCTCGCCGAAGGTGGTTTCCAGCAGGCAACCGCCCTGGCTGGTGGCCGGATCTTCCATGAGTTCCACCCGTTCAGCGTTGTCGAGAAAGAGGGGATCCTCCACCACCGCGTCCTTGATCCGTAAAAAATCTTCGGGATGGAGATGGGCCACCACCTGAGAGTTGTCCACCACAAAGCCAAGGGCCTTGTGCAGACATTTCTCAATGACCCGGTGATTGACAGAAACCTCATGGTTGACCAGGTGCTCCACCATGGCAAAAACCAGGGCCAGGATATCCTTTTCATAGAGGGCGCAGATGCGCTGGCGCTCCGCCTTTGTGGCCACAATAAGCTGGGAAGCCTGGCTTATTTTTTCCGCCAGGGCCTCCTCACCCACCACCCGTCCTTCGGCCTCACCCTTTTGAAACCCCTTGTCGTAGGCATCCTTTTCAAGCTGGGCAACCCGGGCCTCAGCTTCGCGGACAAGGCGCTCGGCCTCGGCCTTGGACTGCTCAAGCTCCTGGCGGGCAATCTCCAGCAGATCAGGCCCCTCGTCGACCACCTCCTCCTCTTCTTCCATGAGGGACTCATAGGAGACAAAATTCTCCTCGTCATCCAACACCTGGAGGTCTTTAAACTCGACAATACTAGACAAACTCGTCCTCTCCTCCGCCACCGGCGGCGAGCTGGACCTTGCCCTCCTGTTCCAGGCGCTTGGCGATCTTGATTATGGCCTGTTGGGCAGCCTCAACATCCTTGATGCGGGTGGGCCCCATAATTTCCATGTCCTCTTTGAGCATTTCCACAGCACGCTGGGACATATTGCCGAAAATCTTCTCCTTGAGCTCCTCGGAGGCAGTTTTCAGGGCCAGCTTCAGGTCATCGGTGGAAACCTCCTTGAGAATGGCCATGATACCGCGATCATCAACGCCAAAAAGATCCTCAAAGACAAACATGAGTCGCCTGATCTCTTCTGCCAGTGACTCGCGCTGCTCTTCAATACCCTCAAGTATTTGGGCCTCAAGGCCACGATCGGCATTATTGAGAATCTCGGCCACTGTCTCGACGCCGCCGAGACGCTGGCCCTCCATGCCTTCCACCGACAGCAGCTCCTCCTGAAGGACACGATCAATTTCAACGAGGATCTCAGGGCTTACCTTGTCAAGCTCGGCCATGCGCATGACAACCTCGACCTGGATCTCCTCCTTGAGTTCAGAGAGAATATTGGCAGCCTGATTATTTTCGAGGACCGAAAGCACCAGGGCCACGGTCTGGGGATGCTCGTTGCGCAGGAAATTGACCAGAACTTTGGGATCGAGCTTACGAGCCTTTTGAAAGAGGGTGAGTCGCCAGTCAGAGCGAATATCCTCCAAGATCTCACCAGCCTTGTCACCCGTTAAGGCCCGGCGCAGGGCCGACTCGAGCATATCATCGCCGGACAAAAAAATATCGCCGCCGCCCGCATCTCCCTTAAATTCGGCAAGAAGGGCCGCGACATCCTCCTTGTCAACCCGGTCAACCTTGGCCATCTGCCGACCGACATTGCGGATTTCTTCATCGTCGAGGCGCTTGAAGACCTCGGAGGCATAGTCCTCTCCCAGCATAAGGAGAAAAACTGCCGCCTTTTCAGGACCACTGAGATTATCTGTTGAAGCTTCTTTTTTTGCTGCCATTTGTCTTTTTTACATCTCCGAGCGCAGCCAGCGCCGGACAAGATCTGCAGCCCGGTCAGGATCAGACTGGGCTAATTTATAGATACGTTCCTTATCCGTCATCCCGAGGGGAGTCAAAGACAGGTCTTCAGCGGTCTGAGCCGCAACCAGTTCCTGTTCAGCCTGCTCTGCCATCCGTTGGGCCGCCAGCTGCTGATTGGCCATGAGCCGGAAGAACGGCCGGATAACAAACAAGAAGAAACAAACCGCCACCAAGAGCAGTGCCACCGGCAGGGCCAGCTGATTAAGCAGGACACGATACTGGTCAAGGATATCAGGGCTGGGTTCCACAAAGGTGGAGAGATAAAAAGGCATGGACACAACCTCAACCTTATCACCTCGCTCAGCATCATAGCCCACGGCATTCTGGGCCATTCTGACCAAAGTTGCCAGCTCCTCAGCGCTTCGAGCCTGGTACTCCTTGACCATTTCACCATCCTTCTCGACCATATTATAAGTACCATCAACCATGATCGCCACTGATAGTTTACGTATCTGGCCCATGGCAGCCTTGGTCCTGGTCACCTTTTTGCTGATTTCGTAATTTCGGGTTATATTATCGCGCTTAAAACCGAGCCCACCGCCACCGGTTTCGCCAGCCGCGGTATAGGTGGCAAGCTGGCCCTTGACGCCGGGAATACCCTCCTGGACATCCTGGGAACCATCGCGCTCAGTGAGAACCTGCTCGCTACGCACCACCTGGGCCTCGGGGTCATAGACCTCTTCCGAGATATCGACATTATTGAAATCAATATCGGTGCTAACCCGGGCAATAACCTTTTCAACCCCCACCACCTCCTCAAACATGGTTTCAAGCTTGCTGCGCAGGGTTCGCTCTAACTTCTGCTGATATTCGATCTGGGTGGCTGAGAGGAGGGAATCCTCATCACCTTCCTTACGAAAGAGGAGATGGCCGCCGGTGTCGACCAAGGTGATATTTTCCTCTTCAAGGCCGGGAATAGCGCTGCCGACCAGGTTGACGATGGCCTTGATTTCCTGCTTTGATAGTTTGTCGCGCCCGGCCAGAGAAACACTTATTGAGGCTGAAGGCGGTTTGCTGTCTTCAACAAAAACCGATTCTTTGGGCTGGGCCA
>JBFFIS010000074.1:0-8747 GCA_041556375.1 Desulfurivibrionaceae bacterium
GGAGTTTTTGCCCGGCGAGCTGACCGCCCTGGCTGATGAGCTCAAGGCCCTGGATGGCTATCAGGAGATCTGCGATATTGACAGCTATAACATCAGCCCACCCACCATGGTCGAGGTCGTCAGAATGCTGGATCTTGCCAAGGAGGTGCAAACCCTTACCATGAACAAAATTGCTCATTAATCATTTTATTTACAGGAGAGAAACCATGCCCAAAAAAGATGTAGAAGACCTGCTTGTCGCCGGTGGAGAAGACAAGAATGTCCGCGCCAAATATGACGTACCTGCCACCATGGAGGAGTTTGTCGAGTTGGCCGCTGCTGATGGTTACAACTTCAGCGTCGAAGAGCTTGACGCCGTTCTCAAAGAATCCGGAGATGTCTTTGAGAAAAACGGCAACCCAGCCAAACGCCAGATCTGGTGGGTGTAGATCGCTATCAAAAAAAAGGCGGTGGAGCTTCAAACTCCACCGCCTTTTTTAGGTGCGTAGCACAGAGGCGCACACCTCGCCTATCTCTTTAATCGAGAGGGCCGAGATTTAGCGCCAAAGGACAAACTTCCCTGCTTCCACTTCGTGAAAACATGAACCCATGAGGGAAGATGACAGGTTGCTACAAACTGGCGAAAAAATTGAGCTGCGCCTGTTAAGGGCACCGTACCGTTAGGGCCCTGAGCGCTCAGACATTTCACCATATGGGCATCGCAGACTTTTTTCTGCAAGGGTTCTGATGGGTACTTTTTACAAATTCCAGGCCTGGCTTCATAAACACCGCAAAAATAGCTGCCGTCATTACCCTGCAAGAAAAAACAATCGCCGTTTTCTTGGAATTGCAAAAAATATTCTTCCCCCTCCCGGCCTTTTTGGTTGGTAAACAGATCAAAATTGAGTGCCGTCTGCTCTTCCAATACGTTGATATCGTTTTTAGATAATTCTACAAAAGGGTAATTCTTACAACATGCGCCACATTTTCTACATATCTCGGCTGAGATAATATTTTTCATAAGATATTGGATTCTCTCGATTTTATATTAATTCCCAGGAAAACTTCGGCAGCCATTACCCCTTTAAAAGGGCATTAAAAAACCCAGGGACCCTGGCCTCAAAGGTCATCTCTTCTTTGCTGTGGGGATGGACTATTGCTATGGAGTGCAGATGCAGGGCAAGTTTCTTGCTCCCCTTTTGTTTTTGGCCGTACCTCTTATCGCCGACAACCGGACAGCCTTGCTCGGAAAAATGGGCCCGGATCTGATTTTCCCTGCCGGTGAGAACATCTATCTCAAGCAGACTGTAGTTGGCTGATTCGCGCAGGACCTTATAACCGGTCCGAGCAAGCTCACCTTTTTTCGGGTCAGTGACAGAGTACATCTTATGGATGCTGTTTTCGGCCAGATAAGAGGTGATGACGCCTTCCTTGTCATCCAAGGTGCCGTGCACGACCACCTGGTACTTCCTCTTGAATTGCGGCCACTTATCCTGCAGAAAGCTCTTGGCCTTGTCACTTTTGGCAAAAACCAGGACACCGGAGGTATCGCGATCGAGGCGATGGACGATAAATACCCGGTTTTTTGATTTTTGCACCCCTTTGCGCACGTAATGATTGAGGCGGTACTCGGCGGTATTTTCTTCGCCGCGGTCGGCACTGGCAGTGCTCAGGCCGCTGACCTTATCGACCACAATAATATCCCGGTCCTCATAGAGAATAGTAAGGCCACGCGGCTGATACTTCTTGGGGGGACTTTTAAATTTTTTCTGTCTTTCATCCATAATCTCTACCTTCTACGCCAAACGATCCGCCTTGGTCTTCACGAACCATCATATATACACCCTTGCCGGCTCTTCGGGTTAATTTATATTGCTCGCTTTTTTCTTTGACCTTGCCCCTCTCAGGCCAAGGCCTTGCGCAAGGGACAGTTTTCGCCCACCTCTCGCCCCTGGCGATAGGCCTGCAGGACCTCGACCGACTTGGCGGCCAGCCGCCGGCGGACCTCTCTTCTTTTTCCCTTTATCCGGGGAATAGGCATGGCATCGTAGGCCGTGGTCTGGTGGCGCATCCAGGCGATAACAGCGGCCTCGGCCCGGCGGGCCAGGGGGATACGTTCGGTTCGCGCCACCGTGCCGCTGCCGACAGGGGTGGCGTGGGCACTGATTTTTTCACCGAGAACATGGGCCTCGGCCTTATAGCGCCGGTGAAAATCGAGGAAACAGATGACAGCCGCATAAAACTCGCCGACATAGGCCTGGTGCTTCGCCTGGCGCCTGGCAAGATCCCGCTGCCGCCGCCGCTCATATTCCGGGGTGGCCCGCTTGGCCTCAACCTCCTGCCGGGCTGCCAGGATATCCGCCTCCTTGGCCCAGACCCCTTTGGAGATAAGCCTTCTGCCCTTCCGGACCTGGACAACCCAGGTGGCGCCCTTGGCCTTGACACTTCTGGTTACGGCGGCGTCGCCGGCTGGCAGGAAGGCCCAATCCGCAGGCAAGGTAAGCTGCTTACCCTCTTCTGACAAAACAGTACCCCTGGCCCGCCCGGGCAGGACTATCCGATGTGTATGCGCCATAATTTCCCTAGAGCCTTTTCCCTGAGCTCATAGTAATCACCTGTTTTTCCACAGCCCTGATGGCATCGGCAGCCGAACTGGTGATGCCGCCGGTATAGCCGGAGCCTTCGCCGATGGGATAGAGGTTTTTGGTGTTTATTGATTCATACTGCTCATTACGGCTGATCCGTACCGGTGAGGATGTTCTGGTCTCGGCAGCGAGCAACAGCGCCTCATGTGACACAAAGAGCGGCACCTCTGCTTTCCATTTCTGGAAGGCGGCCAGGAGGTGCTCAATCACAAAATCGGGGAAAACATCCTTGAGATCCGCCGCAACCGCCCCCATCTTATAGGAGGTTTTGTGGAGACCGGCATCTGGCTGTTCGCCCAAAAACTGCATGAGATTTTGGGCCGGAACCTGCCAGTTGCCGCCACCGGCCTTAAAGGCCTGGCGCTCAATATTCTTTTGAAACTCCAGGCCGGCCAAGGGACTGACAGAGCCATAATCGGCAGGGTGGCAACTTACAACCAGGGCGGCATTGGAAAAGGCTGAGGCCCGCCGGGAGTAACTCATGCCGTTTAACACCAGCATGCCCTGCTCCGAAGAGGCATTAACCACCTCGCCGCCAGGGCACATACAGAAGGTATAGACCCCCTTCTGTATTTGCCGGTTGGTATAGTTAAGCGAATAGGTGGCGGCACCCAAGCCTGGAAAATCTTTATACTTATGGCCGTAGCGCATGAGATTGATGGTTTGCACCGGATGCTCAATTCTGACGCCGACAGAGATGGGGCGCTGCTCAAGGGCAACGCCCTTTTGCGCCAACATCTCATAGGTGTCGCGGGCCGAATGGCCCAGGGCAATATAGATGTCCGAGGAGAGATACTCCCTGTCGCCATTAATGACGATACCCGAGGCCACCCCCGCCGTGATCAGGATATCGGTCATCTTGGCGCTGTAATGGATCTCGCCGCCGTGCTCCAGGATGTGGAGCCGGATATTCCTGACGATCTTGCATAACACATCGGTGCCCAGGTGGGGCTTGCTGATGTATTCAATCTCGGCCGGGGCGCCAAATCTGACAAAGGTCTTCAGGACCCGATTGACATAGCTGGTGTTATTATTGCGCCGGGAAAAGAGCTTGCCGTCCGAGTATGAGCCCGCACCGCCTTCGCCAAACTGGATATTTGATTCCACATTGAGTAGCCGTTTCTTGATAAAGCGCTGAACATCAACGGAGCGCTCCTCTATCTTTTTGCCTCTTTCAAAAACGATGGGCTTCAGGCCGTTGTCAATAAGTTCAAGGGCGGCAAACATCCCGGCAGGCCCGAAACCAACGACAAGCGGCCTGTCCTTGGTCTTTGCCGCCGGCCCCTTGGCCGGCATGTACTCCGTATATGGCTGAAATTGTTGTCTATTTTTAAAGCTGTCATCAACATCGACAACCAGAGACATCTTATAAAAAAATTGTTCTTTATTACTGAGATCAAGGGCTTTACTGAGAATTTTAACGATGCCAACGCCTTCTGGGCCAATGCCCATCTTCTGTGAAGCGGCCGTAACATATGCTGCCAGCCCGTCTTGTTCGATGGGGACGGCCACATTATTAAGTATGAGTTCCAAGCAAGCGCCCCTCTCTCTTATTGCTGCAGGGTGGCAATGAACGTGTCGGCCTGGGCAATGGCTTTGTCCATGTCCCGCACCAGCTTGTTGACGTTGGTCTGCACATTGCTGAGTTCGTCGCTCAAGCCGGCGATGGCCTTGGCGTTCAGGTTGTGTTTCATAAACAGCACCTGGTCGCGCATGGGGACGAGCACGGGTTCCAATTTGGCCTCAGCCACGTTCATGGCCTTGATGAGTTCTTTGTACTTCGCCCTGGTAAGGTCGTATTTCCGCTGACTGGCTTTACGCAGCGAGTCGCTGGAGTACTGCTTCAGCTCCTGGCGCCATTCATCAAAGAGGGCGTCCGAGACATCCTCAACAGCATCAATACGATCGCGCACTGCCGCAGCCTCTGACTCGCTCTTTTTTAAGGTGGCACTCAGTTTATTGTACTCTTTCTCAAGATCGCCGCCCTGAAAGGTGATGACACTCTTGAATTGCTCCATGGCCGTCAAAAACTGTTGTTTCGCTTCATTCTGGCTGTCGCGCGCCGCCTTGACCCGGTCCATCATGATGTCGCGCTTATGGATGCCCATTTTTTCCATGGTGCCATAATAAACGGTGCTACAGGCACTAAGGCCAAGAACCATGGCAATAATCACGAGTACTTTACTTCTCATCGCAGCTCCTTAACGTCTCGAAACATTCACAAAACACCTTTCCTTTATTGGCCATCGGCTGAGTCTACCTTGTTATGGCTAATCTTTTAATCGTAATTCACCATTCTCTGCAAATGCAAACATTGGCCCGGCCAAACAACTTCCGCAGCAATACCCTTACAAGATCGCCATCATAGCCGCGAAAACCTGGCCGCCAATTTTTTTGAGGTTCTTGCCGGCGACGGTCGCCAGACCCCGCCTGGATGGCAACAGCGCCGGCAATCACTGGCTGACTATAAAGGGATGGCTTTGACAATCTATGAACTACGCCCGAATAACACCGACAAGTGCGCCTTGAAATAACCTACCTGAATTTGCGAGAGGGAAAAGGAGGCAAGGGAAACCTTACCCTGGGGTGGGGAGGAAAGGGGGCAACGAGCCTGGCGGTCGCGCCCCCCATGCAGGGCAGAGATCTATGCCCTAATAATTTTCCTGGCCTTTGATAAAAGAGGGATCCTCAGTCGTCATTGTTTCCAGATCAAGCTTAAGGTCTTGGGGCTCATGCTTGATTTTTACGTATTCGGCCGGGATAATTAAAAATTTATAAGGAAGTCCTTCGTAGCCGCAGATGGCGTCCATATCCAGGTAGATATCCCTTGGGTCAAGTTTTGTTTTCACATATTTTTCCTCTGGCGTCACAAACTCATAGGGCATGCCTTCGACGCCGCAGAGTCCCTCCAGGTCTAAATAGATATCGCGTGGATCGACCTTTGTTTCTGCAGAGGCATCGGCGCCATGGGCGGGAGCCAGACTGAAGTGCAGTAAAAAAACACTCCATAAACAGATGCTACACCAACAAACCAGCTTGATTGTCTTATCCATGGCAGGCCTCCTTTTTTGCAGTAAAATACTCAATGCCCAAGCGGTTCCGCCATTCCTCCACCAGGAGGTGCTTACCGCTAGAGCTTTTAAAGGTTGCATAAAATATGCCTCGGCCTGGCAAACAAAGACCTTCATGAAAACTATAGAAATAGAGGGTGGTTACAGAGCAGGCCGGGTGCTTTCAGGGCCAGCCGGCACCAGTCTTTCTGGTCGGAAATCAGGAAAAATTCAGCCATCCGGAAAAGGCCGGCTGACGCGCCAGGAGAAAAACCGCTTTGGCGGAAATGAGGCGCCTTTCAGCAGGCCCTGTGATGAGATATTTACCGGGCAGCACCACCAGCGTGTCGCTTTATCGGGGGAGCCAGGCCTTGAGCTCGCTTAAAGCGGTGGAGGCCAGCAGGTAGGGCTCTTGGCCTGCCAGGGCGCGGAGCTGAATCTCCTTGACCAGACGGGGCAACGACCAGGTGGCAACAGCCGCTTTGGCTGGTAAAGGGGGATAGGTGGCAACATGGCCCCACATATGTTGTAAGGCATTTCTCAGGCCCCCGGCCGAAGGCTGCTGCCGCAGAGTGGCGGTGACCGTTTTGGCCAACTCACTAAAATCGTGCTGCGGTTTAAGCTCGGCAACAACCCTGCCCAAACTTTTGTAGAGGTTGACGTCGCGCGCCATCACCGAATATTTATGGTGGCTCCAGAATTGCTGGCCACTGCGCGGCAGCGGTATCCGCCCCTGTTGCTTGCCCAGATATTTGCCGGCCAGGATCTCAAACTGAGACGCCGGTTCATCAAGATAGACCGCGGGCCAGATATTTTTGCTGCTGCGGGTCAAAACCGGCGAGCGGTCGACAAAGCCCCGCAGCGCCATTTCAGCAGCCAGCAGGCGGTGGCGCTGCTTCAGGGCCCAGCCATACCCCACCCAGCGCAGGGTCTCAGGGTGCCTGGAATAGCCCTTTTTCCTGTGGACAATAATGGCGACAATGCCATGGAGCTCCCGGTGTTCCCCCAGAAGACTCTGCCGGTTCAAATAGCCCGGGTTTATATCCCATATGCGCATAGCTGTACCTTTGCTGCCGCCTGGTTTTCGGCCTTAAGGCCCCGGCGGCCGGTCTGTCTGGGAATCAAGGAGCACAGGATTCTCAAACTAGGCCTTATGGAGAGTGTTGGCGATATGCTCTTCCGCCTTGTTCATGGCCTCGACAACCGTCTCCAGGGCCACATCCTCCTTGGCCAGATACAGGGAGCGGGCCTGATCGAGGATGCGCCAGGCATTGATATAGGCGATTGACCGAGTCTTCAGATTCAAAAAGGTGACCAGGGTGGTAGAAATAGCGGCGGTCAAGCCAGTGCACAGCAAGACTTTCGGCTGGCCGGCCAACTGCGAAGACACCGCGGCACAGACAATACCGGCGCCACCGAAAAGATTATTATAGAATTCCGCCTGCTTATGAAGCTTGAGCCAGAGGGTACGGCGTTCATAGACCCCCATGGCCTTGAGTTCCTTTTTGCGGACCGCAATACGTTCTGCCGTTTCCATTGTGATTCCCCTCTGTCTTCGCTTCTTCCATTTTTTTATACGGGCCTGTAGCTCGCGCCCCTCTTCTTCTTTGAAAAAGCAAAATGGCTGAAAACAACTTTAGTAATGTTGGCGTTTACTCCAAACCAATCAAGAGGCGGTCAGCCTCACAACACCCCATGGAGGGGATTATGATTCTTGGCATTCTTTGCCGCCAAGTCACCAGGTTCGATGATCTCAATGGAATCGCCATCGCGCAAGCCATGATCCCTGGTCACCACCTTACCGTTGACCTTGATCAGTGCCTGGGGGGAAAGAACCAGATTGGCCTTCTGGGCATACTGGTTGACGGTGGCGTCTTTGGGCAGGCGCATAATCTGGCCGCCCTGGCCGAAAACTACAGTGTGCTCGGCATAGACCTGCTGATAGAGAAGGTGGATAAAATCAGCTGGTTTTTTTGTGTCATAGTGTTGATCGGCAAGACCTTTGAGCCACAGGGATTTTTGCTGCACTCCGGCGGCCTCGGCCGGGAACTCATCTTTATAGCGCCAATGGGCAGCAACACCGTATTCAGCCTCTTTATGCATGAGTTCGGTGCGGATCTGAAATTCGATGGGTTTATGGGAAATATCGCGCACCGGATAGACACAGGTATGCAGCGATTGATAGCCGTTATCCTTAGGCAAACCGATATAGTCGTCAAAAGAGCCGGGTACCGGTTGAAAATGGCAATGGAGAAGACCTAAGACGCTGTAGCATTCCGGCACGGTGGCAACAATAATCCGCAGGCCGATGCGGTCAAGGATCTGGTCTAGACTTGTACCCTTGCGCTCCATCTTACAGTGGATGCTGTAGAGGTTTTTGATCCGCCCCTGAACCTCGCCCTGGATACCGTTTTGGCTCAACAAACGGCCCGTGGCCCCTTTGAGAATCTTCAGGCAGGCGGCATCCTCGGCCTGGATCGGCGCCACCTGACGGGCCAAGGCCGCATAGACATCGGGCTTGAGGATGTGGAAGGCGGCATCCTCAAGACGGCGCCGCAACTTGCCGAGGTTGAGGCGGCGGGCAATGGGGGCGAAATACTCAAGGGTCTCTTCCGCCTCTCTGGCGATCAGGGGCCCTTGGTCGCCCAGGTTATTTTCAAGATCAATGGCCCGGTAGGCCAGGACCAGAATGGTCTTGCGGATATCCTCGGACAGAGAGGCGAGCAGGGCCTGGGTATCATCGCGGCGATGGCTGTCGGTATCGGTGCGGCTCACCGCCGGCAGGGTAAAGTGGTCGAGGATGGCAGCAATGTTATCGCCGAACCTCTCCCTGATCTGGCCGAGGGACAGGGCCTGGTCCCAGAGCAGCGGTGCCAGGAGAGAAGAGGTGACCACGGCGGCATCAGCCTTCTGCTCGACAAGCAGCCAGGTCACGGGAATGAGATCGGTAAAATTCTTTTTCTGCTTTGTTTTTAACAAGTTGAGGGCCTGAAAAATGAGATCGCAATCGGCCCGGGGATATATCGTCTCGAGCTGCTCAACAAAGAAGCTGTCCTCTGCCAATTCCAAATCA
>JBFFIS010000075.1:0-8741 GCA_041556375.1 Desulfurivibrionaceae bacterium
CCTCCAGGCTCGGGAAAATCCTTCTCCGTCAAAGAGGTGGCACGGATTATCGGCAAGAAGTTCGACACCAACCCCTTTGACTTCTTCGAATTCAACCTCACCCAGTTTTCCGACCCCAACGAGATCAACTCCTCCATTGACCTCATCCGGGCCTCGGTGGCCCAGGGCAAGGTACCCATTACCTTCTGGGACGAGTTTGACTGCCGTTACCAGAATAACGAGTTCGGCTACCTGCGCTACTTCCTGCCCTCCATGCAGGACGGCGTCACCTATGTCCACGGCACCCCTTACTATATCGGCCGTTCCATCTTCGTCTTTGCCGGTGGCGTCAAGTCTAACTGGGAGGGCATGGAAGAGCTGCTGAAGGCAGATGACCCGGCCAAACTGCAGGAGGCCAAGACCTTGAAGATCCCCGACTTCATGAGCCGGCTGCGGGTGGTTCTTGATATTGATGGTATTGAAATTCCCGAGGACCTGCTGCGCGACTCCGCCACCCAGGAAGAGCTGGAAGACCTGCGCCGTATCCTCCTCAAGAGGGCGTTTATCATTGCCCACCAGATGGACACCCACTGGAAGAAGGCGGCCCGCAAGACCTCAGGCCTGCTTTTACGCCTGCTCCTGGCCCAGTATAAATTCGGGGCCCGCTCCATTGAGGCGGTGATTGAGGCCAGCCGTGCCGCCGACCGCCTGGTCTACGGTCTGCCGGAACTCATCGGCCCATCCGGGGCCCGTATCCACGCCGACTGGCGGGTGGACCTAGAACGCCGTATTGACCAGATCAGAAAGAAACAGGGCCTGCGCTCGGTGTGGTAGATCACCCATAGCGAACCATCAAGCCCTTGCCGTCACCTGTCAACCTTCCTCTGTTGCCTGCAGGCTGCGGCGATAGGCCTTGAGATACTTCTTTGATGCAGGGTTCATGGTTACGGCCTTGCCGAACTGCTCCTTGGCAGCAGCCCTATCCCCCTGGGCCTGCAGACACCTCCCATACCAGTAGAAATGGGCGGCGCTATAGGGTTCAAGTTCAACCTTGTCGCGTCCTGCGGCCAGGGCCTTGTCCAAATGAAACTGGGCCCTTTCCGCATTCCCGGCTTGTTGAAAACTCTGAAAGAGAGAGAGATTCACCGGCACATTACGGGGATGTCGACCATAGTAGACCATGTCAAGACGGATTGCCGCCCCATTGGTCCTCAAAAAACCCTTCCTATCACCCATCTCATCATAACAGCGAGCCAGGCCGCGCAACACCTCTCTATCTTTAGAGTTTGTGGCGAGCAGGGCCTCATAAAGTCGAGCGGCATGGCGCCAGTTACCATAACGGCTATAGCGCTTGGCAAACTTCTGCTGGCCAGCCACAATACGCTTTTGGGTCTGGCAATGCAACCGCGGCGAATTCATCGAATACCAACTCATGGCCCCGGCACCGCTAAGTGCAAAAAGAACCACACCGACCATGGCCATGGCCGGCAACCAAAAAGCATGTACCTGGCCTTCCTGCTTTAGGAGGAGATGATGATGAAGGGTCAGGAAGGCCAGGGCCATGGCAATGAGGAGCTCCGCTATCTCAGCTTCGTTGAATGAAAAAAGACGAATCTCACAAAGCGCCCCAGTGACAAAATAAGGGCTGAGATAAAGCGGTGGTACCGGCAGTCCGTGGTCGGCCAACCACAGTGCCGGCCTATTGCCGCTCCTCTGCAATAGAGGGTAGATCAGGCCATAACCAAGCAGGCAGCCGACAAGAAGGACCTCAATAATTCTCTTCGGCCAGGTCGCCACCGGCCCGGTGAGGAAATTATGGAGATTGACCTCCTGCTGAAGATTATGGCGCTGAAAAAACTGTGGGGTTTCAAAAGACAACAACCGTTGCCCCCAGGAAATCTCCTCACCCACCACGTAGAAACAGGCCAAGGCAAGGAAGGTAAAAAAGAGCCGATAGGGATGATGTCCCCTTATCAAAAGAAGTGAGCCGATCAGGGTGGCAGTAAAAAAAAAGACCTGGGCCCATTCGCCAGGCAGATCCTCATAGGTGGCGAGGATATAGAGCTGGGGAAAACCACAGGCCAGGACGACAAAAAGGCATACCACCACCACAAAAAATATGGTGGCAGTCAACCCTGCCGTCTTGTTGCTCTTGATGCTGTTGTCAAAAGGCTCAATGTCCGGCATCACATTTCCCCCCCGTGAAGTCTGGCGAAGTCGACATTCTGCCGGCCACAGCCCCACCTGCCAGCAAAAGGATAACGGTTCCCTTATCTCGTTCCATGAAATCACCTGTAAACGAAGACCCCTTTCCGGTCCCTAGGGATGGGACCGGAAAGGGGTGGAAGCGGTCTCGGATCACTGACCATCAAGACCTGGACAACATGCACTCCTTTTACAACGTCAGGCGTACTACAGCTGATTAATGGTCCCACCAGCCCCAATCATCACTATCATCATGCTCTGAAGCGACGTAGTGATCATCATGGTCCCAATGGTCGTCACTGTCACTGTCATGGCTGCTGTAGTCTGACTCATCAGCGTCCTGATTGACACAGGAGCCACCGATCTCGACCTTGGGTGACCAGTAGAGACCGGTCTCATAGTCGGGTGCTCGCCAGGTATAGTCCACGGTGGTAACATCGTTGGGGCGCAGGGTAACTTCCTTACAGACATGGCCGACGGCGTTACCAACATTGTCAAAGGCCTGCATTCTTACCGCAGCCTGCAGGTAATTGCCGGTGCTGTTCTTAACATCGGCAGAGACATTAGCGGTCTGCCCCATCTGGACCGTGCCGGCAGCCATGGCAAGGCCGGTGCTGGCGAGGGCTACTACCATCGCCATGATTATTGTTTTTGCTATCTTCATTAGTACATTCCTCCAATATCAGGATATTTTCTTAGTTTCCCTTTTCAGGTTCTCTACCTAAAACTCGCCCATGGTTAAGGGATAACGGTGTTCGGGGCATCGACACTGACCACAAAGGCGGTAGGATCGCTAAGGCCGGGCTCGGCCTGGGCGGCTGCTGCATCAAAGGTCGGGGTCATCCTGATGGTGAAGCTGGCATTACCGTTGCCATCGGCGGTGGGCCAGTTTTGGGCGTTGGCCACAGAGATGTAGGCGTTGATATTGACGTTGGCAAGATCATCGATATCACCGGGGATCCACAACGGATCAGCCATCCAGGCGGCAATGGTGGCATCGTCTACCGGGATTGGGGCGCGGACATCGATACCCACTGAGGGTGCGATCTCCTGGGCTATACCGTCGCCATCAGCGTCACGGAGCTGGTAATCTTCACGGTAGGAGACCCACTGGCCGTCACAACCGGCATTAGGGGCACCGGCCTGACCTGCAGCCTCGTCAAAGGCTCCCTCACAGCTGGCAACAAGGGCATTATCGGTATAGGGGTTGCCGTCATCATCGTAGAAAAAACCACCCTTCATCTGGTCGCCCGGCAACCATTCGCCAAACAGGTCACGATGAACAGCAGCAAGGCCGGTGGTGGTGATTGAGGTTTCGCCGGCCAGCAGACCGAAGGTGGCGCGGACGTAGGGGTTGAAATAACCGGTGGCAGTATGATGCTTGTCAACCGCGCCGAACAGGCCGTGAGCCATAAGGGCATCAAGTTCACCCTGGTTCATTACTGAACTGGCGGTTGGGGCGGCATCATCGTAGATCACACCAGCCTTAGAGGCAAAGGCGATGCCGGAACCGGCAGCAGCTCTTTGGAACTGACCGTTCACCACAAAACCAAGCTCCTGGGTATAGCCGGTGGCCCGCTGGCCGGTATGGTTGCCATACTTCTGAAGGATACGATAGACATCGGTGCTGCCGGTGGCTGTAACGTCAAAGGTCAGATCAACCGGTCCGTCCAGGACATAGCTCACCATCTTGAAACGCTTACTGGACTGCCATGGGTCGGAACATTGCTTGATATCGGTACCCCAAGGCGACTCTGGCATCCAGCCGGCGGACATGATGCAGTTTTCGCCGCGCACATCATCGCCTGTTACGACGCTTAGGCCAGGACCTTGGGTATCTCTCTCCTTCCAGGTCATGGCGCCGTTCTGGCTGGTCATGGAGGCATCGGTGAAGATATTGGTCTTGCCCACGGAGAACTTCACCCAGCCGCTGGGCATGAAACCATCGGTGGCGGCAATGCCGGTATTGGGATCAACCAGACTGCCCGGCTCGACATAGTTAAAGATATCAAAGCCGTCATAGGGGATTCCGGTGGCAATGGCTGCCTCCTGCTGGGTCTGCGCCGCCGTGGTCAGGGACATATCCCACTGGCTGACAACATCCGCCTTGGCAACGCCAACGGCGCTCACCAGGCCCAGGGCCGCAGCGGCGGCCATTAATTTTGTGCTTCCTTTCATATGCTACTCTCCTTCCTCAAGGTTGAATGATGTGTCCCTGGCAGGCATGAGCGCCAACAGATAATGGGGGAAAACCTGCTTGCCTAACCTGCCACAATCCGAGCAACACATATGTTGCACACGACGGACACGACAACGTACACATGCGTCCCTAAAGAGCAGGGAGCGTACCAAGCGGACGCAAAAAAAGTCCTTGTGTGGCAAAAGGTCGCTAATACCCTGCAATTTCGACTTTATTTTTTATATTTTTTCCACAACCAGAGAACAAAACGAGACAAATCGACGCACATAACAGAAACTGCTCAACAACTCACTAGAAGCTGTTGAGCTCTTTTGGCTCCGGGAAGCCATGGCCATGGCACCCTGAAAAAAGAGGCGTTAAAATCTTTTTCTAGACGTATGCTGCCCAAGAAAACAGGTGAGAATAAATGGGGAAAAAAGCCAAACAACAGGATGTTGCCGGAGAGCGGACCGCTTTTTACATCTGGTCCGGGGAGGAGAACATGAACCGATTCCGGCCTTGGGCCTTGGCGGCGTACATGGCGGTATCGGCATTTTTCATGAGATTGTCGGCATTGGTGAGCTCAGGAGAAGAGAGGCAGATACCGATACTGATCCCCAAAACGCACTGATTGCCATGAATAATAAAGGGTTCGCTAATAGCGTCGAGAACCTTGGTGGCCACCTTCATGGCGTCACTGGCGTTATGGACCCGGCTCAGCAGGATGGTGAACTCATCGCCGCCCACCCTGGAGACGGTGTCTGTATCGCGCACCGTCTTCTGCAGGCGCTTTGCCACCTCCTGCAAGGCAATGTCACCGGCCTCATGGCCATACTTATCATTAAGGGGCTTAAAATGGTCAAGGTCAAGGTAGAACAGGGCAAAGAGATGGCCATAGCGCCTGGCCTCATTCATGGTCAGAGAGAGGCGATCAAAAAAGAGATTGCGGTTGGGCAGCCCGGTGAGCTTGTCAAAGTTGGCCAGAAACTCCAACTGGTCCCGTTGCTCCTTCAGCTCACTGATATCATGGGCCAGACAGGAAATGCCCTGCAGGGTGCCGTCGGGCAGATAGAGGGCGCTGGCCGAAAAAAGCACGGGGATGGCCTCTTCGTCGTTACCGATATAAAGGGCCTCCAAATTGGTTACGGCCTTACCCTCAAGGAGCCCCTGAAAGAGGGAATCGACAATGCTCTCTTCATGATGGCTGAAAATATCGCGAAAAGAACGACCCTCCAGATCCTCCTCCGAGGCATGCAGAAGGCTCAGGGTGGCATGGTTGGCGGTCTGGATGGTCAGGTCCGGGTTTAAGATAATCAGGGAGTCTGACATATTATTGATGATATTATCCACATAGTCCCGAGAAACGGTTATGTGCTGGAGCTCGCGGGTCATCTGCCAGAATGAGGCGGCCAGCTCCCGTATCTCATCGCCGCCGGGGTTGCCCTGCGGCTTGTCAACAATTCGGCCCCGGCTGAAATCCCTTATCATCTCTTTGATATTGCCAAGCGGCACAATGATTTCCCGGTTGGCGAGCCAGTTGATGACCAGCGTCGTAAGCACCAGAAAGAGAATAAAAAGGATGTGGAGCAGGCGGGTATAAAGGTCAATGCGTTTATTATTTTCCTCAAGATCGCTAACGATCATGGCCTGCAGCCTGTCGACAACCGCCTTGAAATCAAAATCAAGACCGGCCCGCAGTTTGCCGAGCTGATGGACCTCCTTGCGGGCGGCAAAGATATCGGCCTGTTGAACCGCCTCCAGATAATACTGAGAGGCCAGAACAAAATAATCATTATAATCGTCACGCAGGGAGAGGATGCGGGGATAGAGGTCATTATGGCTGGCCCCGGCCAGCCGCACCAGCTCATCAAGGAGAAGGGCTATCTGCTCATGGCGCATATTGGCCTGCTGAACCACACCCTTTTCCCCGGTGAGCAGACCGTTTTCGTAATCTTCACTCTGGGCGTTAAAGAGGCTGTGAACAAGAATACCTTTTGAGGAGAGGGGGAGATCGACCTTCTGGACGTGGGTGATGGAGATCTTGGTTTCGTTATTCACCCAGGTCGTAGCCAGGGTGGCAGTAAGATAACTCAGCAGGGCGACACTGACACAGGCCCATATTTTACTGCGAATATTACGGAGGATGTTCATCACAAGCCTTACTGGGAAATGGCAACTACCTTCACCGCCGGTGTAACCGCCTCGGGACTGACATAACCAAAACCACCGACATGGCTGGAAACAAAATCAATGACCTCTTTATCCGTTTGCACTGTGGGCAATGGCATACCCTGGCCACGAAACAGCATCTTCTTACGAAAGATCAAATACTGGCGCGGAGATCTTTTCAGAACAGTATAGCTGAAAGATTTATAGATTTTCGGATTTTCGTTAATCAGCACAGCAATTTTTTCACCAGTGGCCCAGCTCTGTTTGCGGCTGAGAAAGATAAGCTCTGCCTCCTGACGGCTGATACTGCTCACGGCATTACCGGCATTGACCACCAGCACGAAGTCAGCCTCGGCCCGGCAATCACCTACCCCTACGGCAAAAAACCACAGAGCGACCACAAAGCGGCCCATATATCCTTTTAATTTCAGCATGATACTCAAAAATTAAAGGTAAGCCGCAGGACGCCATACTGCCAGTAACGATCAGAGCCCTCTGGGTTGAAGTAACTCATGTAAAAGGCAGTCCCATCAATGGTATGCCACTCGGCCTTAAAGGTCCAGTTGTCGGTAATATCATAGCGCAGGGCCGCAGCCAGATCCTTGCGCCAGGGATAAGGGTTCCGGCTCCCCACGGGATCGTGACGGTTCTTGATGAGCCGATAATACTCATCATACAACAAGGAAAAGGTCAGGTTCTCAATCGGAGAGTAGCCCAGCAGCGCATACCAGGCCCGGGAGCGGCCATCCAAGGTGGTGACGCAGAACTGTTCCTGCTTACGATCGGTCTCGCAATATTCGCCGGCAATGCTGAACTGCCGCCAGCTATACTCCAGGGAGGCGACCACCTTACTTTTAACCCGCAGCTTGGTGACCTGCATGGAGTGGATTCGCGCCTCATCTTCCAAGGCCATAAAGGTCAAGGAAGCACGCAGGCCCTCAAGGGCGGGATTGACAAAGAGGGCGGCGCCATAGACATAATCATTTTCCCTGGTCAGGTGACGGCTGGTCAAATCCGTGCCATTCTCACTATTGTACCGATCGACAATCGCCGAGGCGGCCAGGGTGGCCAGGGAATCATCATCATATTCGATCTGGCCGCCAAAGAGTTGGTAGTCGACATCCCCCCATCTGCCCACAAGCAGGTTGCCATAGACCTCGCCTCCCCAGTGGGCCTGCCAGGAGTCGCGGCGGGTTTCGTCATAGATGGATTGGGGCAGAAAAACTAGGGGCCGGAGAAAATCAGAATCACGCTCCATATTATAGAGGCCCATGGCCATCTTGACCTTGCCCATTCGTACCCCGAAAGGGTCGCTGAAACGATAGTCAGCCACCAGCCAGTCGGTGCGGAGGTTACCGTTGCTGCCCTCCTCGAAATGACAATAGAGGGCCTGGCCGCCAAGACGAAACTTATCGCTGAGTTGGGCATTGATATTGAGCCCTATTTCCCGGAACTCAAAGGTGCCGCCATCGGTGTCACCCAGAAAGTTATTATCATTGGTGTCCAGATAGCCCTGGGTCAGAAAGCCGTGAAGCTGCACGTTGTCAGCAAGATCGATGGCCCAGAGAGAGGTGGGCACAAGCATAAAGAGCAGGGCGGCAAGGCCGAAGGCCTTTACCCTTACCGGTAAAACATGGGGAAACGTCATTAGTATTCAGCTCGCTTCAGATGATAGTCGGTAATTTTTTTACGGAGGGTGGTGGGGGAAATGTCCAGGGTGAGAGCGGTGTGGGTGATATTCCACTTATGCTCAGCCAGCACCTGACTTATATAGATTTTTTCAGTGGCCGCCAAGGTCCCGGTTACAGGGCGTGAGGCCTGTTCCTGCTTATCCCCCTGCTGCATATCTAGGTCATCGGCATCGATCTCATTACCATGGGCCAGAACCATGGCCCGGGTCAGGGTATTTTCAAGTTCCCGGACGTTGCCGGGCCAATTACTGGTCCGCAGTTTGCGGTAGCCGGCAGCGCTGAGATGCAGGGGCGGGCAGCCCATCTTCAGGGCAATCTTTTTTAGGAGATGGGCGGCCAACATTTCAATGTCACCGCGGCGCTGGCGAAGAGGGGGCACCTCAATACTGACGACATTGAGGCGGTAAAAGAGATCTTTTCTGAAAGTACCCTCAGCAACCATCTCTTCAAGGTTTCGGTGGGTGGCGGTGACGATCCGGGCCTTAAGCTGCTTAGCCTTCAGACCGCCGACCCGAACG
>JBFFIS010000076.1:0-8644 GCA_041556375.1 Desulfurivibrionaceae bacterium
ATGGTCTGCAATAATCCGACCTTCTGTCCTTCCAACTGCTTCATCTGGGTATTTTGAGGCTTATATGACAAAAAATAAAAGAGTAAAAGAGGAACTATGACGACAGCGGCTATAATGGCCATCTTGACATTCTGATCAAGGACTGAAACCTTTTCATCCAAAATGGTATTTATTTGCGCCTGAATATCCCCAATTTTCATTTGCTCACCTCCCCCCTTTAGCAGCTGGTGTACTCTCATCTCTTGTTGGAGGAGTAACCACCATGCTCAAAGTAAACGTCTGCAAATTACGATTGGCGACAACTTTTTGAGAAGATGTCCCTAGGGTAGTACCCTGAATATATTGAGAATCAGAGAGCTTGTTCATATATGAGGCTATAGTCGTGTTGTCCAAGGCGGTTCCGGCGAGAGTCAGGCTGGCGCCACTTTGTTTGAGGCTTGTGAGCCATACTCCATTTGGCGGTGTGGCCCGGGCAATTTCATCATGCACATGCACGGAAACCTGCGATTTTGCTTTGAGCTGCTTAATTGCCTCAATCTGTTCAAAAAGTTTTGCCTTCTGGGCCTCTATCTGCTTGATCTCTTTGAGGGTCGCATCATAGGACTGCTTTTTTTTCTGGAGCCGAGCGACCTCTGTCTGCATTTGTTTAACATCCATATTGAGCTTTAGCACCCACCCGCCAAGGACTGCACAGACAAGGACAAAAACCGAGACAAAGACTATTGCTTCGCTTCGGGCTCTTGCTCTCTTCTTAAGATGCCTTACTGGCAAAAGGTTTATCAGAATCATAGGGCTATTGTGTCTGTAAAATTAATTCTGCGTGGATAGCTGCTTCTCTTCTCAAACAAGCACAGATATAAATTAAAAAGGGGCCTTTCTTGAGGCCAAACCCGAAGAGATGGCCATTTCTGGAGCAATATACGCCAAATATTCCGGATCAATTTTTTTGGGGTCAACCACGGACGAGGCAAAGGGGTTAAAAAGCTCAACATCCAGGCTTGATTCATTGGCAAAATACTGCTCCAAACCGCGAATATGGGCACCACCGCCACTTAAAACCATTTTATCGATGGGGTCTTCTGGATAGTTTGAATTATAAAAATCAAGGGCCTTTTTAATCTCAAGTATCCACTGGGTGCATGCACTGGCAAAAGTTTCTTCAAGCTGCAGGTATTGATCACCCGGATCCTGGGCACAAATTTTCAGGTCTTCTGCCTCTTCAAAACTGACATCCAACTTCCCCTGAATCTGCTCGGTGAGTTGCCGGCTGCCAAGAAAAACATCTCTGGCAAAAACTGATGCTCCACCAGAAATAATATTAATGTTCATTTTTGAAGAGCCGATATCGACCAAGATGACATTATCCTCTTGGCCCATGCTCAGCTCATAAGAATTTTCAAGGGCAAAGGCGTCAACATCGACAATAACAACCTTAAGGCCGATACTCTCCAGCATCTCCATATATTTATTGACGACTTCTTTCTTGGCAGCAACCAGCATGACATCAGTACGTTCTTCACCTTCCTTATTGGTCTGAAGATCCTGAAAGTCGATATAAACCTCATCAATATCAAAAGGGATATACTGCTCGGCCTCTGCCTGAATATGATGCTGCAACTCTTCTTCTGTCATTACGGCAAGATTAATCTTTTTCATAATGACAGAGTAACCGGATATAGAGATGGCTACCTTTTTACTCTTGATGCCCAAGTTTTTAATCAGCGTCTTGATGACTTCGCCGACAGCCTCAGGGTCCCTCAGCTCTCCATCTTCCACCGCACCGACCGGAAGCTGTGCGGTTCCCAGGGAAACCAGCTTACGTTTCTTTCCAGCTTCGGCAAACTCACAGACCTTTACGGAGTGAGAACCAATATCAAGACCTACTGTTAATTTTTGCTTTGTCAGAAAAGGAAGCATGAGTAATCAGATCCTGTCATTACGTAAAAGACTGCCAACATTTAAATTTCGGAAACATGAAAGATAATACTTACTAATCTTCAATTACACATAATTCCTTTTTAATGTCAAGAAGCCCTACTGTGGGTAAAAAAGCAAAATTCCTCGAAATAACGAGCTTTTCCAGCCTGTACAGCATGAAAACCGAAAGCTTGATGGCCAATATTTGGTGGCTCAAGACCTCAGGCAACCCTATATATGGTAGGTTGCTGCATTGACCCATAAAATGTGCCGCAACTATTTAATATAATATTATTTTTAGGTTTTTTTGCCTTCAGCCAAGAAGTCAAATTGCATATAGTACATACACATATCTTCCTCCTACCATATGTTGCGCAAAGGGTAATTTATGGGGGTGCATCTCCTTAAATTTAGTATAGTTCCACCAAGAAACACAAATTTTCCCTGGAAATTCCTTTTTTTCCTGAGTTCATAGCAAGTTATCACATCGCTAATCCTTGTTTTCTCCCCTCCTATCGAGTAAAACGTTGGCAGTAAAAATTAGTCCTTAACAATCCTATTCCCAAACACACAGCGATGAAAAAAAAATCCATTCTTCGAGAGTATATTGAAGCAATCCTTATTGCCCTGCTCTTAGCTCTTTTCATCCGCACTTTTATTGTCCAGGCCTTTAAGATTCCTTCCGGCTCCATGCTCCCCACCCTGCAGATCGGTGACCATATCCTTGTTTCTAAATTTTCCTACGCTCTTAATAATCCCTTTACCGGTTCCTCCCTCATCTCTTTTGCAGAGCCGGAACGAGGAGATATTATTGTTTTTAAATATCCAGTTAAAAAGGACGTTGACTACATTAAAAGGGTGATTGGTGTTGCTGGTGATCGCCTGGAGATTAAAGACAAAAAGGTTTTCGTGAATGGTGAACTCTTTGAAATTGAGCAGGCCATTCATCTCGACAAATCCATACAATCTCCCCGTGACAATTACGGACCCGTTACCGTGCCACCGCTTTCTGTTTTTGTCATGGGCGACAATCGTGACAATAGTCATGACAGCCGTTTTTGGGGATTTGTCAATCACAAGGCCATCAGGGGCAAAGCATTCATAATCTACTGGTCTTGGGACATCCAGCACTCCCCCTTTTCCCTGAAACGCCTCCAGTCAATCCGCTGGAATCGATTGGGCGATACAATTAATTAATTTTCTCCACCTCTGCAGTTTGCTATAATACCCTAACCTTTTTTTTAAGATCCAATAATTATCTGCTGCCAGGAAGGCTCCACCTTGCAAATAGAAGTTGATCACAAATTTAACCATAAACACATCCTGGGCCTTGAGCAACTCAGCCCGGCCGATATTGACTTCCTATTACGTTCAGCAGCTTCCTTCAAAGAAATTTCCACCCGCCAAATAAAGAAGGTTCCTGCCCTGCGTGGCCGAACCGTCATCAATCTCTTCTTTGAACCGAGCACCAGAACCCGTCTGTCCTTTGAGGTTGCCGCCAAGAGAATGAGTGCGGATACTTTTAATATTTCCGCCTCCACCAGCAGCTTAAAAAAGGGCGAAACTCTCATCGACACCGCTCTCAATCTGGCGGCTATGAAGCCAGACATTATCATCATCCGCCACTCCCATTCCGGCTCACCAGGCCTGCTTGCCAAACACACGACCGCCTCAATTATTAATGCTGGGGACGGCACCCACGAGCACCCAAGCCAAGGTCTGCTGGACATGATGACTGTTCGTGAAAGAAAAGGCCGCCTTGAAGGCCTGAAAATCGCGATTATCGGCGACATAGCCCACAGCAGGGTAGCGCACTCAAACATCATAGGTTTTTCAAAAATGGGGGCCTCAGTTTCAGTAAGTGGGCCGGCCACCCTCCTCCCCATCGGGATTGATCACCTGGGGGCCACAGTCTGCTCATCGGTTGACCAAGCAGTAGAGGATGCTGACGTGGTCATGGCGCTCCGCATCCAAACCGAACGCCAAAAAGATCCCCTTATTCCATCTTTACGCGAATACGCCTCCTTTTTCGGCATCAACAAGCGCGTTCTCACCCTTGCTAAACCAGACGCCCTCATTATGCATCCAGGCCCCATCAATCGTGGCGTCGAGCTTGATCCAGATCTGGCTGACGGACCACGTTCAGTCATCCTCGACCAAGTCACCAACGGTGTTGCCATCCGCATGGCCTTGCTTTATGCCATTATGGGCGGAGGAGAAGGATAAATGTCACAATCACTCTTGCTGAAAAATGGTCGGATTATTGATCCGGCTAACACTATTGATAGTCCAGGCAGCATCCTCATTGAAGATGGCAGGATACAAGCCGTTTATTTGGGTGATTATGACAGCCTGCCGCCGGAAAAATGCCGAGTCATTGATGCCGGGGGCAAATGGATCGTTCCCGGCCTTGTAGATATGCATGTTCATCTCCGGGAGCCCGGTGAAGAGTATAAGGAAACAGTGGAGAGCGGCACCAAATCAGCCGCGGCCGGCGGATTTACCGCTGTGGCCTGCATGCCCAACACCAACCCGGTAAATGATAATGAAGCGATTACGTCATTAATCCTCGCCAAGGCGAAAAAGGCTGGCTTTGCCAAGGTTTATCCAGTCGGTGCTATCAGCCACCACTCCGACGGCTCACGTTTGGCTGAGTTTGGCGAACTAAAAAAAGCTGGGGCTATTGCCCTTTCCGACGATGGCCGGCCGGTAGAAAATAGCCAGCTCATGCGCCGCGCCTTAGAGTACAGCGCCAATTACGACTTTTTACTCATCTCCCATTCAGAGGAAATGGACCTCAGCGGTAGCGGCGTGATGAACGAGGGAGCCCTTTCCACCCGCCTTGGCCTCAGAGGTATCCCACGCATTGCTGAAGAAATCATGATTTATCGTGATCTGGCCTTGGCTGAATACGTCAACCGCCCTATCCATATTGCCCACATATCCACCCGCGAATCGGTGGACCTTATCCGCCGGGCAAAACGTAAAGGTTGTCAGGTGACAACGGAAACAACCCCCCATTATTTCACCCTCACCGAAGAGGCGATTGGCGACTATGACACCTCTGCCAAAATGAACCCGCCCCTGCGTAGCGCTGATGATCGGCTGGCGATCCAGGAAGGTCTGCAAGATGGCACCATTGACGCCATAGCCACCGACCATGCCCCCCATTCCAGACTGGAAAAAGAGGTTGAATTTGACCTGGCCGCAAACGGCATTATCGGCCTAGAGACCTCTGTCCCTCTGGCCTTAGCCCTTGTCCGTGACGGGATCATCACCCCCACCAAGATGATTGAGCTCATGTCGGTTAACCCCTGCCGCATTCTCGGCGTTGAAGGTGGCAGCCTCAACCAGGGAGCAAGTGCTGATGTCACCGTCATTGACCCCGACCTTATCTTTACCTATGAAGACAAGGATGTGGTCTCTAAAAGCAAAAATTCCCCCTTTCTCAACTGGTCTCTCCAGGGCAAGGCAGTGCTCACCATCATGGCTGGCAAAACAACATTCTCAGCCCAATAAAAAAAAGCCTTCCGCCACAAAACATGGCAGAAGGCTTTTTTTAAATCATATTCCCTTTTCAAAAAGACGGTTCTTGTTCTTTTTACTCGCCGTCCTCCTCGTCAAGATCCTTGCGATAACCGCACTTCTTATCCGGGCAGCGCAGGTGATGACCATCCTTCTTGGTGTTTTTATCAAGCAGATAGGGAACTCCACAATCGGGGCACATCTCCGCCACCGGCATATCCCACAGGGCAAAGGTGCATTTCGGGTATTTGTCACAGCTATAAAAAACCTTGCCGCGCTTTGACACCTTTTTGATGATTTCGCCTTGGCAGCCCTCTTCCGGGCATTTAACTCCCGTACTCTCCGACTTGATATTTTTACATTTCGGGTAACCGGAACAGGCCATAAAACGACCAAATCTCCCATGCTTATAGACCATTGGGCTGCCGCACTTATCGCAAACTTCACCAGTTTCCTCAAGTTCTTCCTTCTGCTTGGGAATGATCTTACCGTCCTTATCCTTACTGAAGTCGGTGGTATTTTTACAATCCGGATAGTTTTCACAGGCCAGAAATTCGCCCATACGGCCCCATTTAATCATCATGGTGCCGCCACACTTATCGCATTTGATGTCCGTGGGAGTGGCGCTACGCTTGATCGACTTCATCTCCTGCTTGGCCGTTTCCAGAGTCTGCTGAAAAGGGGTATAAAAATCCTGAAGGATCTTCAACCAGGCAACACTACCCTCCTCAACCTTGTCGAGTTGCTCCTCCATGGAGGCGGTAAACTCAACATCCATGATAGCGGGAAAGTGCTCAACAAGAAGCTCGTTGACCAAAGTGCCGAGATCCGTCGGCATAAACTTACGGGCCTCGAGAACGACATACTCCTTATCCTGGATGGTGGACAAAATGGCGGCATAGGTTGACGGCCGACCAACACCGTTATCCTCTAAGGCCTTAACCAAGGTGGCCTCTGTATAGCGTGGCGGCGGTTGGGTATAATGCTGTTTGCGCTCCAAGTCCTGGAGCTGCAGCACCTCACCCTCTGTAACAGATGGCAAGATAACATCACTGCCGCCATAGGCGACGCCACCGTTCGATCCCTCGTCAACGGCCTCGGCATAGAGAGAGAGGAAACCAAGGAAGCGCATGATGGAACCGGTGGTCTTAAACTGATACTTTTTGGCATCAATCAAAATAGCGGTCTGGTCATAGACCGCCGGAGTCATCTGGCTGGCCACAAAACGCTTCCACACCAGGGTGTAGAGCTTGAGCATATCCTTTTCAAGAAAGGGGGCAACCTTGTCAGGGGTCAGGCTTACATCTGTAGGCCTGATGGCCTCATGGGCATCCTGGGCCGCCTTGCTCGTCTTATAGGTATTGGGCTTGGCGGGTAAAAACTCTTTGCCAAGCTCGCTGGCGATATGGTCCCGGAGCTGGGCCAAGGCCTCGTCATTGATCCTGGTTGAATCGGTACGCATATAGGTTATGAGACCGGTGGGTCCATCACCGCCGACATCGATGCCCTCATAGAGGCGCTGGGCCAGGGTCATGGTCTTCTTGGCCGAAAAACGCAACTTCCTGTTGGCATCCATCTGCATGGAACTGGTAATAAAGGGCGGGCTGGGAAAACGCCTCTTCTCCTTACGGGTGACCTTGCCGACAACAAACTCTGCCCCCTGAAGATCTTCGACAATGCCAGCGGCCTGCTTTTCGTCCTTAATGCGGCCCTTATCTTTATCTACCTTTTTTTTGCCGATCCGGTCGAGCTGGGCCGCAAAAAGGGGAGGCGCATCCTTCTGCAGACTGGCGGTCACTGACCAGTATTCCACGGGCTCAAAGGCCTTAACAGCCTCTTCCCGCTCGCAAACCATGCGCACAGCCACGGACTGGACACGCCCGGCGCTTAAGCCGCGGCGGACCTTATCCCACAGCAGTGGTGAAATCTGGTAGCCCACCAGGCGATCCAAGATACGACGGGCCTGCTGGGCCTCAAATTTATGGTGATCAATCTCCGAGGCCTCTTCCATGGCCTTGAGAATGGCCTTCTTGGTCAACTCATGAAATAAAACGCGATGAATAGGTTTTTTGGCACTCTTGAGAATATGGGCAATATGCCAGGCTATGGCCTCCCCCTCGCGATCGGGATCAGGTGCCAAGAATATATCATCTGCCTTTTTGGCAGCACTCTTAAGATCGCTGATGACCTTGCTCTTGCCGCGGATAGTCACATATTGAGGCTGAAAATCCTTTTCGACATCCACCCCCAGCGTCTTGACAGGCAGGTCACGGATATGACCCACCGAGGCCTTGACATCAAAAGATTTACCCAGATAGCGCTGAAGGGTGCGGGCTTTGGCAGGGGACTCGACGATAATTAATGATTTTGACATATAAAACAGCCGGTTTTAGATTGTTTCAGCAGAAGTAATTTTCTGATACTGATTCCCGGAAAGTGCTTCAACGCGCCCTTTCAGCTCCAGAAGGAGAAGAAGTTCAGCCACTTTTTCCGGGGCCATTCGCGAATTCTGGATAAGCTCGTCAATATTTTGAGGATAGACGTCTAGCCATCCATACAGCTTTTCTTCCTCAGGAGTCAAGGCTGTTGCCAATCTTTTTTCATCTTGGTAGCAGGAATGGGCCTCCTGTCCACCGCCCAGCCTCAACTCCTCGAAAATGTCATCCACTGTATGGACCAAGGTGGCCCCTTCTTGCAAGAGACGATGGGCCCCGCAGCTTTTTACCGAATCAATCTGGCCGGGAATGGCAAAAACGTCACGGCCCTGCTCCAGGGCCATTCGCGCCGTGATAAGAGAGCCAGACTTCTGAGCAGCCTCTACCACCACGACTCCCAGAGAAAGCCCGCTGATAATTCGATTCCGGGCTGGAAAGCGGAAGGCCTCCGGCTTAGCTCCCAAAGGGGCCTCGGAAACCAGGGTCCCGTTGGCAATGATCTCCTCATAGAGATCGCCATGCTGACGGGGATAGACAACATCAATACCACAACCCAAAACCCCAATGGTAGCCCCACCTTGCAGGGCGCCCTTATGGGCGGCGGCATCGATACCCAGAGCGACACCGCTGACAACCGTAATGCCGCCACGAGCCAGACGGCAGGCCATATCAGCGGCAATCCTTTTGCCATACACCGTGGCGGCCCGGGAGCCCACCATGGCAACGCAGGGTGTTGTCAGGAGCTCGACATCTCCCTTTACATAGAG
>JBFFIS010000077.1:0-8601 GCA_041556375.1 Desulfurivibrionaceae bacterium
GAGGACGATTCTGAGGTCAATAAGCTTGCCGCCCTCATTGCTGAGATTCATCACAAGGGTTTTAACCCTTATGCGGCCTAAGCCACAGAGTAGAAGATTTTTTTTGAGCTTAAAATTATAGAAGAGGAGTCACCATGAACCGCATCGTTCAAGGTATGAATATAAAGGATGTCCTGAAGACCGTTCGCGAGGCTGATGGCTATTACATCACCAATACGGCCCGTGACCTGTCCCAGTCCGACTTCAAAAACAGAATCCTGCTCCACACCGACCTTATGGCGGCCGAGCAACGGGAGAAGGCGGGTTATTTTTCCCTGGAGATTACCGGCGGCGCCTCCGTCCATGTCGATATCCTCCGTAAGCAGGTTGATCCCTTTCTGAAGCTGAAACTGCTCAGAGAGGCCATGCCCAACACCATGTTCCAGACCCTGTGTCGTGGTGTTAATCTTTTTGGTTATCGTCCTTACCCCCAGAACGTCATTCGGCTGACCGTACGTGAGTTTGCCAAATACGTCGATGTCTGGCGGGTGTTCGACTTCATGAACTACATTCCCAACATGAAGGCCGTTTTTGAAGAGGTCCAGGCCGCCGGCAAGATCCTCGAGCCCTGTATCTGCTTTTCCACCGGTCCCGAGCATACCGATGAATTTTATGTCAGTAAGGTTGGCGAGATCCTCGACGTTACTGGTGAGGATATTGTTCTCTGTATCAAGAACCATGGCGGCCTTGGTACTCCCAAGCGCATCGGCGACCTGGTCAGCTCCATTAAGAATAAATATCCTGATCTTGTTCTCCACTACCATGGCCATAATACCGATGGTAATGATATCGGTCGCATCACCTCGGCCGTCTTGAACGGTGCTAATATTGTCGATGCCTCCGATCATTCCTTCTGCGGTTTCTATGGTCCGCCACCGATCCTGTCGGTCATGCAGACCCTGGAAGACTATGGCCACAAGGCGGTCACCGTCGATCCTGAGGCGGTTATCGCCTCTTCAGACGCCATCCGTGACGAGCGTCCCCACTACGAGATTTTTGAGTCCCAGTTCAAGGGCTTTTTGCCCACCGTCCAGATCCATAAGCTGCCCGGTGGCGCCATGGGTTCCAGTCTGGAGCAGGCCGATAAGGGCGGGTTCCTCGCGAAGATGCCAGACATCCTCCACAAGGAGCTGCCCCTGGTTCAGAAGGAGCTTGGCAACTACTGGTCGGTAACTCCCGGTTCCCAGATTCTGTGGACCACGGCGGTCTCCAATGTTCAGGGCGGCGATCGTTATGGCAACGCCTCCGGCGATCTGCGTAATCTCCTTCTTGGCAAATATGGACCATTCCCCTTCTATGAGCCGGCCGAATGGATCTACGAGAAGGTCCTTGGTCCTGATTGGAAGCGGGTGCTTGAGGAGGAGGGCGGCCTCGAAGATATCGAAGATATGGATATCGACAAGGAGCGCCAGACCCTCACCGAACGTCTGGGCAAGGAACCCACTGAGCAGCAGCTCGTGCTCTATCTCCAGCATCCTAATGATGCCGTGGAATTCTTTAAGTTTGAGGAGAAGTTCGGCAAGGTCTATGTGCTGCCCCCCTCTATCTTCCTGAAGCGCGGCGGCTTTGATCTTGGCGAGGATCTTACCTTTACCGATCATCTCGGCCAGCAGCATCTGATCAGCGTTGGTCCGGCCCAGAAGGATGAGGCCGGCGAGACGACGATCTACCTCACCGTTGACCATCATAACCGCACGTATCAGATGGCAGCTGAACAGGTGGCCGGTAGCGTTGCTGCTCAGGCCGAGATTGGCAAGGAAGAGATCGAAGAACTGGCCCTGGTCGGCGATGTTCGCGCTCCCTTCACCGCCAATGTCTGTGAGATTGCTGCTGAGGTTGGCCAGGAGGTCGCTGAGGGTGATACCCTGGTTGTTGTTGAGGCCATGAAGATGCAGACTCCAGTGGTTGCCAAGGTTGCCGGTGTGGTGGCAAGCATCAGCACGAAAATTGGTGATGCTGTCAAGCCTGGTGACAAGCTGGTGAAAATTACTACAGGTGCTGACGAGGCTGAAGAGGAATAACGCCGTCGTTTCATGTCCTGTTGTACTTAAAAAAAGCCCACGGTGTTATGCACCGTGGGCTTTTTTTATATGTATCGTGGTGTAGGCTTTCTGCTCTGCAAGGCGGTCTTGCCGAATGTCGCCAAGCTTATGCCCGGCGTGCTGGAGTTCAAGCATGCCGTCAATGCGAGTTCCCTTGCTGGGTCATCCCTCGTCATTCAATTCTGAATAGAAAACAAATCATGGGGTTTGACTAGTTTTGGTAAACGTCGTCTCCTATGCAAATTACCGAATTTTCCGAGCCGAATTCCGTCATATGGCGTTCCGGATTTGCTGGGTCGGCCCACCAGTTGCCATCGACGATAAACTGGTACTCGTAGCGCCCCGGTTTTAACTTCAGCTTCTTTGTGCAGTCGCCGTTTTTGAATTTTCGCATGGAGTATTGAGTCGGGTTCCAGTCGTTAAAGTCGCCGGCCAGGAAAATTTCAGAGGCATCCGGGGCATGCAGGATGAATTCGGTGGAGGCAAGCTTTTTCTTGCCCTTGGTTTTGGGGGGGGATGAGCATTGTGTGCTGTTTTTACGAGCCATGGTCTTCTCCTTCGCTGTTATTTCAGCATTGTGCCACGCCACGTCAACCTGCCTGGTATATACAGTGAGGCAATAAACGTGATGGTTTGGATTGATTGAGCTTTCCCTCTAAGAGTTTATGAATGTCTTTTTTGTACAGGCGTCTACTTTTGTTGCCTAACGGTCGCAGCAAATCTGTCACCGTAAAATATAATGGGAGTTTTTAAATTCCCTTGTCAATTTTTTTTTGATTGAGCTCTAGTCTTTGAAAATCACTGATAGTACCGGTGATGTCGTTTAATGCGCAGGTTGTGGCATGTCGGTCGCCTGGGCCTGTGGGATAAATGGCCGTCGATGGCTGGTACCAATAAAGAAGGGGAGTGGTCCGTGTGGACCACTCCCCTTCCTGGTTAAGGTTTAAGTATGTGCAGTCGTCAGTTATTGACGATAAAACCATACCTTGATGTAATGGCCGTTGTAGGTCACGTTATCAAAGGTATAGCTGGTGATTGCACCTTTATACCTGCCATCAACAACCACACGTCCCACCCTGTACCCGGTATTCGGGGTAATGGTGAAGGTTTGGCTGCCACCCTTGCTCACCGCCACGGCACCGGCCGGCGTAATAGTACCGCCGTAGTAAGCCGAAGCTGTGATGGTGTAGGTTACATCCTGCTCAAAAGTGGCGTTGATGGTGTGGTTGGCCGCAACATCATAGAACGTATAGCTGTTCCCTAATATCTGCGGTTGGCCATCAACGGTCAGGCTTGCCAGTTTGTATCCTGCATCAGGAGTGATGGTGAAGGTCACGTCTGAGCCGCCCAGTGCCACCGTGTCGCCGGCAGGGCTGATGGTGCCGTTGACACCGGCAGTTGCCGTCAGGGTATAGCTGGGGTTCTCCGCAAAGGATGCGGCGATGGTGTGGTCAGCAGTGACATACTCGAAGGTATAGGTGTTAACCGCTCCAACAGAGACGCCGTCTACCAGAACATCAGCGATGTGGTAACCCTCATAGGGGCTGATGTAGAAGGTATAATCCGTGCCGGCATCCACATCAACCGTGGAGTCTGGAGCAATGCTGCCACCTATGCCTGCTGAGGCAGTGATGGCATATTTGTCTCTGGACTTCGGTGTCATGAGGAAGGCGAGCATGGCGGAATCATAGCCAAGCATCTGGTTGGCGTGGATCGTGGTGTTGATGTACATCCCATCACCGCAAGGAGCGGGCATGCCGTACATATCCTTGCAATCGGTCTGCGCCTGATCCCAGGCGTTGACATGATTGGGGTTGCTGGGGTTCTTCTCCACCTTGATCGGCCAGGTTACCTTGGCGGCAGCTCCGTCACCAGACTGCTGGAGAGCAATCTTAAAGTGTGACCGAACCTCGCTCCTCTGATAGAGGAGGCCGTTGGGGTTGGCGGCATACTCTTCGGCACTGAAGTTGACACCGTTACAATCGGTATCAGCCATACAGGCACCATTGGCGCGGAAGCTATTAGCATCGCACTGTCCGGGGATGCCGTTTACAGGATCCGCTCCCACGCAGCTTCCCGCATTGAACATCGGGTTGTTGCTCGGCATACAGTTGTTGACGCTGTAGCCTTGGAAGGGACTCATGCTGGCAGGGCCGGCAAAGGGATTACAGCCAAGGGTTGCTCCAGAAACGGTTTCCCGAACGGTGAAACCCTGGAGACCAGCGATACCGTCATTCATGCCCATCATCGCTGATGTGCCGGACGGGAAGCCCATGGCCGCATCAAAGGTGTTGTTCATGAATTGCACGCAGTCACCCAGCGTACTCCAGCCCATGCCCATGGGGTCACCACAGGTTGCATCGGTAATCGGGTTGCCGGCAGGATCAAAATAGGTTGAATCTGGCTGCATACCGCCACCGCACATCATCGTACAGTCGAAGTCAGCAAACAGGGCAAACCAGTTTTTGATCAGGTCGTACTGACCGATACCAAAGGCAGCGCCATCCAGCGGATGCTGATAGCCCTCAAAGAAACCTACCGAGTAAGGCGAGTAGTTGGGATTGTCGCCGGTAGGCATACCCATGGCGTTTCTGGCATAAGGATCTTTGCTGGAATGGCAGCTCAAACAGCCACCGCGCTTGGCACCACCAAGGGCCCATTCTGCTGGGGCAACACCGTGGGTGACATCGAAGTTAGCTTGGAACAGCTTGAGCTTGTTGGCAAACTGGCTGCCGTCAACAACAAGGGCGGGATCCAAGAAGGCATCGATCTCGGCTTTGGTGTCGATCTCCCAGGAGTCAGACAGGCTGAAACCATCGAAGAGTGGAACCATGTTACCTGCATTAAGACGGATATCAAATTCCGGATGGGCAGCTTTAACGGTCATGGCCGCAAAGATGTTGTTCCGGGCCTTGACTGGCGCCACCAATGGGTTGGCGGTGGGATAACTGCCACCGGCGATCTCGCTGCCGGTATCCAATCCGGTATTGGCTGAGCCCTTGACCCAGATCGGCATTACCGAGGGAAGAACAGGGTAGATCTTCTGTTCGCCATCCTTGGTGAGCCACTGGCGCAACACCGGCATGGTCTTGTGAGAGCCGGTGATCATGTCAAAGTTCCAGTCAAGCATGTTACGGAAGCCGCCTTTAAAATGACCAACGGTCCAGTCACGATACTTCAGACGGCCAGGTGCTGCATAGACCTCTGGAATATGACAGGTTGCACAGGCGATCCTTTCAAGATGCACTGCTGGAAAACCAGCATGGGTTGGGGTGGGAGAGTCCAGAGGCCCGCCATTGTCACTGAGCCGTGGGTTGTCCCTCGTTGTATGGCAGCTCTCACAGGAGACAGAGCCGTCAAGGTTGTTTTTGGATTTGGTATCCGGATAGGAATCGGCCTGGGCGAACTGATGGTCAATCGCCCTCACTGTATCCTCAGGATAGACAACGCCATGATGCTCGCCCGCCTCAAAAACCCGGCTGTTGGCATCGGTCTGGTCGTCTGTGACATCATAGGCCGGATTACGAACGCCACCGGCATACTTGTTCTCAGAGCCCAGGGTGAAATGGCAGGTACCGCAGGACATGCCTGTGGGTTGATGGGTGACAGGGTTGATGTCATGGACATCGGCATCGGGCATCCTCTCCTGGGTGGTCACGGTCATGCCGGTAAAGGCAGGATTGGTGGCCGCTAGAGTTTCAGTCAAAACCGGATCGCCGGGATTCTTGTTCAGGCCGAACATGGCGTTAAACATGCTCATGCCCCAACTGGCATTGGGTCCCTGACCGATTTTGTGGGCCCGCTTGCCCATGCCGGTCTTGCAGCCCAGCTCAAACCAGAGCAGATCGTTGGACCTGTCTGCGGCTGCAGGATCTTTGTCGGTATCAATGGCTGTGCCTGGCGGACTGATCAAGGCAAAGTTGCCATAGCCGAACTTCATGGCCATCATGCCGGGAAGTCCTGCCGTGTTGTCGTCACGGGCGTGACAGACAGAACAGTTGGAACTCTCAGGTGTTGGGGAAATATTACTCCCGGCAATGGTTGAAGGCACACCGCTGATTGCGGCGATGGAGCCGTCAGGATTCCAACCGGTGACCGTGGCACCAAGTCCGAGGGAGGCTGCAAAATTGTAGCCTTTGGCTTTGAGACCAAGATTCCTGTTGTACATGTCGTAGGAGGTGCCGGGGGTAAAAGCACCGGCAGCCGGGACATTGGGGTAGGCACTGGTGCCGCTACAGGTCGGATCGTTGGACGGTCCCATGGGGTTACCGCTGCCGCAGCCCATGGATTGCAGCCAGGCCCGGCCATTACCCGATCCAGCCGGATCCGTGGTTTTAATGTGACAAAGGAGACAGTCGAGCTCGGCCTTATTGGTGGCCGAAAGACCGCCGACCTGGTCGATGGTGGTGAGCTGGCCATTTGGATGGGCCAGGCTCGGATACTCATAGGTGTATTGGTCACCACTCGGAGAGCTGGTGCTATAGTCGTCCATGTTTCTGTCATATTCGAGCTGGCCACCGCCGACATGACAGACGCCGCAGTAGTTTACCCAGTCCTGGACGCCACTCTCAATTGATTCCAGCCCAACGCTATCGTTAAGGGGATCGATGTTTTTAGCCGCCAACTGGCGGTTAGAAGGCGGTCAGTACTTACCGAACATGCCTGGCGAGCTGGTGAAGAAGGGGTCGCCGAAAACCGTGCGCATTTCAGTGCTGTAGGCCTCGTTTCTACCCTGGTTCGAATGCCGGCCTTTGGAGACACCATGGTCAAAAAAAGCTACGTCATAGCTCTGCCAGTAGACGCTATTTGTGGCGTCGAGAACGCCTTGGGTGTGGGTTATGGTTGTTGGGTCCGAGCCGTAATTATGACAGCTGCCGCAGGTCTGCTTCGGGCTGTACGGCTCGTTAGCGGCTACAGGATCTCCTGCCGCATTTAAAAGCGGAACATCGTCATGGGCCACAGCGCCTGTTGCCAGGCCGCCTAGAAGCGCCATGGCAGAGATCCCCGCCATAAATCTTCGAACATGTGGAATCTTCATGATACCTCCTCTGAGATTTCATTCTTTGTTATTCCATATGAGAATAAACAACTTCTCACTTTGCATTGATTGAAATGAGTGCTTTGTTTTGTGTAAGCACTCATTGTTCCATGGTTTTTCCTCCTTTAGCTTGTATTCACGCTTTACAGCGGAAAGAAGTTGAGACGAAGACAGAAGGGAGGAAGAGCAAATTGCGTGCCTTTTCTCGAAATGGGGCATTCGTTGCTGCTAAAAGCGGAACAAATAAAGCTTCTGAAGTAGTTGGGAATTGTTATCAGCAAAGAGCATTCTGGGGACTTGGGCAAATGACCGAAAATCTCCTGGGTATTTCACCAGATTAGCCGCCAGGTTTTTTAGAGGCGGCGTAAAACCGGGGGAAATCGGCTGGTATGAAATTTGCTCATGTTCCAGGGAGTGTAATGGCGGCCCTGCCGATAACAGTGGGGGCGTATGTCAAGTGTCCTTAAATCACTCTAATCCACACAAGGAGAAGAAAATGATGGATCGCATAACACCAGTTTCACCAATGGCAAAAACAAAGAGGCTTGTCTCTGCTTCAGTTACGGTCCTTTGTCTTGCTCTGCTAGGCAGCGGCGTAGTGCTCACTGAGGCTCGAGGGGCTTCTTCCCAGGGCCCGGCGTCAGATGAGGTTGAAAAAACAACCACACAGGTGGAATCGCCAAAGGATGTTGTGGTGGCAAAGGTGAATGGCGCTGAGATCAATATGGATTCTCTCGTCAAGATGATGAGCCGGATCAAGGCCAAGGATAGAAATGGCGCTGATAAGCAAACCATTCAGCAGCAGGCCCTGGACAGGTTAATCTTGGTAAATCTTGCCTATCAGCAAGCCCAGTCCGAAGGCCTGAAGGCTGACGAAAAGAACGTCATGGCTGCCATTGACAACCTTAAAAGAAATCTTGGTAGCCAGGAGGAGTATGAAAAGTTTCTTGAGCTGCAGCAGGTGAGCGAAGAAGAGTTGAAGGCCCAGATAACCAGAAGTCTTACCCTTGAGATTGCCTATGCCCGTCAGGTTTATAATAAGGTGAATGTCCCTCAAGAGTTAGTTGAAAAAGAGTATGAACAACAGAAAGATCGCTATGTCACGGCAGAGAAGATGCGGGTTGTCGATGTTCTCTTTTTGCAGCAGGACAGCGCCGAGGCTATGGAGAAAACTGCAGAAGAGGTGTTGGCCAAGCTACAGGCTGAAGAAGAGCAAAATGCCTGGAAGCTTTCTCTGGATGGCACCTTTATTGTCAGGACATATGATATCAATCGCGATAAGGACAAAGAGCTCTACGAGGTAGGTAAAAAATTAGAACCCGGTGAGCTGTCTGGCATAATCAAGACAGCAAAGGCTCTCCATATTATAAAGATGAAGGAGTATACCCCCGCACGGCAACTGACCCTGGAAGAGGTGCGCGGCAATATAGAAAATGCCCTGCGGGTGCCCACCCAGGACAGAAGATTGCAGGAGTGGGAAGA
>JBFFIS010000078.1:0-8569 GCA_041556375.1 Desulfurivibrionaceae bacterium
GCAAGCCAGGCCAGGCCCTCTTCCACCCCGGCAAAGAGGCAGCTGCTTTTGCTGATGTTTTCGGCATAGAGCCCCAGAAAAAGAGGCAGGGCCCGGTTAAAGAGGGCTGCCTCCGGCTCACCATCCATACGGCCTGTCAGGGCCCGGCGCACCAGAGGCTCTATACCGTTACCCACCCACTGTCGGACCTTGGCCTCGCCGGCCGTTGGCAGGCCGACCTGGAGACACATTTCATCCACGCAATACGCCAGGTCCGGCACACTATCCACCAGGGTGCCGTCCAGATCACAGACCACCAGTTTTATCTTGGGAAACATCAAGCCGCTCCAATGAAAAGGGGATGGGATTGCTTGGCCGGTCTTGTTAAAAGGCACCGGAACTTAATTAAGTCATACCCAAGAATCAAGAAAATGCCCAATAAATCAGGGCAGGAAAAATTTTGTCCTATCTGTTCACTGGGGGACCCAGCTGGCGTTCGTGCCTATCTGTTTGACTACTTGTTGGAAGAGCTGCAAATCAAGGGGGTGCTTATCCATCCCTTTCGGCCAAACACCGCTGCACAGGAGATGATTTGGTAGACATTCCGGCCAAGGTTTTTTAGGGTAAAAGATTGTTTTAATTTTGCCTCTCTGGGGCACCTTTTTGTTCAACACGATCTGGTGATATATATGGCTGGCCCGCGGACCTTGGTCTTGGAAATTCATAATCTTAGCGAACATCTCTACCGCGTCCTACAGGAGCAGGTGGGGGCGCCGCTCACTGAACTGGTGGAGCATGTCTTTGATCTGGCCAAGGCCAGGCGGGCCGGCGACATCAAGGCGGCCCGCGAATTGGAAAAGCTGGTGACCGGTCTGGACGAGCGTCAGGCTGAGGTGGTGCTGGCCGCCGCCAGTCTGCGTTTTGATCTGATCAATATGGCCGAGGACCGCCACCGCATTAGGATGTTGCGGGACCGGGAGCGGCGCAGCGGTGACCAGCCCCGCCCGGAGTCCATTGGCGCCGCCCTTGCCTACCTCGGTGAAGAGGGCTACAGCGCCGAGGAGATCCAGGGGTTTCTCGACAAGCTCAGTATTGAACCGGTGTTTACCGCCCACCCCACCGAGGCCAAGCGCCGGACGGTGCGCGCCAAGCTCAAGCGTATCCAACACTGCCTGGCTGAATTGGAACAGCATGACCTCCTGCCCCGGGAGGAGCGGCGTCTGGAAGACATTATCCATAGTGAGATGGTGGCCCTCTGGCAGACCGAACCGCACCGGCCGGAGCGGCCCACGGTGATTGAGGAGGTCGAGCGGGCCCTCTACTTCATGCACACCCTCTGGGATGTGGTGCCCCGCCTCTATGGCGACCTTGAAGAGGGTTTGAGCCGCTATTATTACGGCAATATTTTCTCCCGGACCCGTTTTTTACACTTCGGCTCCTGGATCGGCGGTGATCGTGACGGTAACCCCTATGTCACCAGTGAGGTAACGGCCCAGACCCTCACCATACTGAGGCAGGCCGCCCTTGATGCCCATCTTGTCGAGTGTCGGCGCATGTATCAGAAGCTCAGCATGTCGGTGCACATGGTCGGGGTCAATGAACGACTGGAAAAACGCCTGGCCGACATGGTGGAGCAGTGGCCGCAGATGCAAGCACGGATTGATGGTGTGCCGGCCCAGGAATTATATCGCCGCTGGCTGCGGGCCGTGGAATGGCGTCTGCAACAAAGCAGGGTGGCCGCGCCTTTTGGTGAACCGCCCTTAGGTGCTTACCGGCGCGCTGCTGAGCTGTTGGCCGATGTCGAGTTGGTCGGGGAGAGTCTGCGGGAGCATGGGGCCCGGGAGGTTGCTGAGAGCACGGTGGAAAACTGGCTCTGTCGTATTCGGGTCTTTGGGTTTCATATGGCCTGTTTGGACATCCGTCAGGAGTCGAGTCACTATGAGCAGGTGGTGGCCGAGCTCCTGGCCAGCCAGAAGCTCTGTGCTCATTATATGGCCCTGGACGAGGCAGAACGTCAAGAGGTGCTGGGCCGGACCATGGGGAGGGCGGATACCCTAAAATCTGGGGACCTTTCCGAGCAGACCCAGGAGACCTTGGCCCTCTTTCGTTTGCTGACTCGCACCGTCCAGCTCTATGGCCCCGAGGTCTTGGGTGGCCATGTCATCAGTATGACCCACCAGCCCAGCCATGTCCTTGTCGTCCTCTGGCTGCTGCGTTGGGCTGCCAGTGAGGTCGGCGAAGCTGATGTGCTCGGAGTCGGCCCGGCCGGTATTGTTCCCCTGTTTGAAACCATTGATGACCTCAAGCGCTCGGCCGCCATCATGGAGGCCCTGTTGTCTAACAAGGTCTATGCTGACCACCTGGCAGCCTATGAAAAGAGGCAAACAATCATGGTGGGCTATTCCGACAGCACCAAGGACGGTGGTTATCTGGCGGCCTGCTGGTGTCTCTACCAGGGCCAGTCCGAGCTCCATGAGGTCTGTAAGCGTCATGGGGTGGCATCGGTCTTTTTCCACGGCCGGGGCGGCTCCCTGGGCCGCGGTGGTGGGCCGGCGGCCCGCAGCATCATGTCACTGCCGCCGCAGACTGTGGCCGGTGCCATCAGGATGACCGAGCAGGGCGAGGTGTTGGCGGCCCGCTATGATGACCCTGACATCGCCTTTCGCCATCTTGAGCAGGTCACGGCGGCCACCATCCTGGTGGAGGCTGAAAGCGGCGAACCGCCCCGTCAGGAGTGGCTGCATTGTATGGAGTCGTTGGCGGAAAGGGCCTATGAGATCTATCGGGATCTGGTGGAGCAGCCAGGCTTTGTCGACTATTTTCGCCAAACCACCCCCATCGACGAGATCGAGGCCCTGCCCATTGGCTCGCGGCCGTCGCGACGCCAACAGAATGTCCATACCTTGGCAACCCTGCGGGCCATTCCCTGGGTCTTTGCCTGGACCCAGAGCCGGGTGATGATACCGGCCTGGTACGGCCTGGGCACGGCCATGGTTGAGTTTGCCGAGGCCGATGGCGAGGGCTGGCAGAAGCTGTGCCGGATGTATGAGAACTGGGCCTTTTTCAAGGCCACGGTGGCTAACGCTGAACAGGCCCTGTCCAAGGCCTCGCCCAGCATTGCCTATATCTATTCGCAGCTCATGGAAAACCGGGAGCAGCGCCGCGAGATCTGGGCCCGTTTGGTCAGTGAGTATGACAAGTCCTGCAAGGCGGTGCTCTATGTCAACGGCAATAATGATTTACTCGATGTCACCCCCTGGCTGGCCCGTTCCATTGAGGAGCGTGATCCCTATGTCGACCCCCTCAACCTGATCCAGGTGGAACTGATGAAAAGGGCGCGACAGCTCTCCGGCACGGATGGCGAGGTGCCCGACAAGATCCGCGCCCTCATCCGCCAGAGTATCCAGGGGATGTCGGCCGGTATGCGGACCACCGGCTAGGGGCTGGGCCGGTCAGAGTTACCACCCCCATCGCCTCTTCGTCCCCAAACGCCAGCATGGAAAGAGTGCAAGATTAGCGGCTAATCTCCACCCGGTTGCGGCCGGCACTTTTGGCCTCGTAGAGGGCCAGATCGACCCGGCTGATCAGTAAGTCGCAGCTATCTGCGGGCTGACGTTCGGTGACACCGACACTTACCGTAATGTGTTTCGGTTCGGCAAAATCATACTCCTCAATGGCCTGGCGCAGGCGCTCGGCAATCTGCACCCCGCCCTGCTCTTGGGTGTGGGGCAGGATGACCATGAACTCCTCACCTCCCCAGCGGGCGACGATATCCTGATCGCGTACCGTATTTCGGGCCACGCGGGCCACCTCGACAAGAACATAGTCACCAACATCATGGCCGTAGGTGTCATTGACCTTTTTAAAATAGTCGATATCAAACATCAGCAGGCAGAGGGGGGTGTCGTAACGGTTGGCCCTTTCCACCTCTTTTTTCATGTGATCACTAAAGGCCCGCCTGTTGAAGAGAGCGGTGAGCTCATCGGTTGTCGCCTGGTGTTCCAGCTCCTTCTCGGTCTGAATACGGAGCTCAACCTCATGGAGCAGTTCTTGGCGTGAGGCCATGGTTGTTTTGAGATTGGCCGCCATTTCATTGAGGGAGTGGGCCAGGTCGCTGATCTCATCACCATCCTTTTCGATAACCTGTGTTTCCAGATCACCCTGGCCGATTTTGTGGGCCGCCTGGGTCAGGCGGGCCAGAGGCCTGCTTAGCAGTCTTCCCCAGATAAGAGAGGCTATGGTGATAAAAAAGGCGAGGAGAAGTCCGGCAATAATAATAATTTTTGTGGTTTTATGGGCCTCTATAAGGGCCGTATCCTCCTCTATGAGGATAACGGTATGCCAGACCTCGCCAGTGTTGCCCTTTATATGATCAACGGATTTGTAGCTGCCGCCAAAACCGATTTTGTCGGAACCCAGTGAGACGGGTACAGGCGCGGTGGCAACCAGGAGATGGTCTGTGTGGGCCGAGGCGGTCATTTTTTTCTGGAGGAGAGGGGTAATATTTTCCGGTAGAGACTCGGACAGGGGCGTAGTCTCCGGGGCAATAACAATGAGGCCATTGCTCCGGGCAATCTTCATGACCCCGCTGCCCTGCTTGGCAAATTGATCGACAATATGTTTGAGCGGCCCCATGATATTGATGTTGCATTTGAGGATACCGATGACCTCCTGGCCCTCATAGACCGGGACGACGATACCGAGGACATAGCCCTGGACGCTGGTGTCAAAACCACGGTCATCAATGAATATGCGGCCCTTGCCGTCGCTATAAGAGGCCTGCCACCAGTATTTGTGGGCGTGAGCCAGGGTGGAGAGCTTGCCGGTGGTGGCCAGCAGAGCGCCGTAGCGGTTGGTGAGAAAAATTTCACCATACCTTCCAGGCAGCAGCTCCTGCTGCTTCTTGAGAAGCTGGGCAGCACTGTTGTTCATGTAGACCTGGATAAAGGGAGAGAGGACATCCGTGGTGGCCCGCCATTGGCTGTTGAGGGCGGCTATCTTGATCTGGCGTTCTTCCGGGGCAAACTGGTCAAATTCGGCATTGCTGACCTGCAGGGCCTGACGGAGGGCAGGGGCGCTTGCCAGGGTCAGGGCGATGTCGGCGCTGCTTTCCAGGTGGACCTCTATATGGTGGGCCCCCCGCTCGGCCAGTTGCTCGTTGTTTACCAGGCTCTGTTTGATGGCAGTATGGTGGTTCAAAAAGTCAAAACCACCGGCAATAACCAGCAGCAGTACCAGGGAGAGGGCGATCATTGACAGGGACAGTTTGTACTGAATCTTCATGGGGTACCCGAGGTATTTGTCAGGGGGGAATGCGGCTGGCAAGCGAGTCTTTATTTTATAAAAAAATGGCGCCGTTGGCCATCTTTTACGGAGATAAAGCCTGCCTTTGCCGGCACTGAGTTCTTGACTAACCGGGTCGGTGAATCGTACCCTGCTTATGAGAGGATAAAGCTGTTTTTGCCAACGTTAAGGAGCGCCGCATTGTGCAAGAATCACAGGGAGCTGGGAAAAAATTTGGGGTGATAATCGGCGGTTCCGGTCTGGTGGGCGGCGGCATCGATTATTATTTTAAAAAAAAGTGGGGGTACGATATCCTCGCCCCCAACAGTAAAAAGCTCAGCATCCGCGACCCCAAGGATATCGAGGCCTATTTTAAGAGTTATCGCCCTGATTTTATTGTGAATTCGGCCATTGCCTCCCTGGACAGTGACCCGAAGCTTTCCTTTGAGATTAACTACCTCGGTTCCATCAACCTGGCCAAGGTGGCGGCCGCCCTGGGCATACCTTATATCTTTATCAGCTCGGCAGCGGTGCTGCCTGCCGGTGAGAACCTCGGCGAGGACGACCATCTGCCTCTCTCTGCCGGGCTTGGCAATTATACCAAATCAAAGCTGATGAGTGAACTCACCATCCAGCATCTCAAAGAGACGGAGGGCCTTGATTATACTATCGTCCGGCTCGCCATTGTCTATGGTCAGCACGATCACAAGATCCAGGGCTTCCATCGTCTGCTCTTTTCCATTGCCGACCAGTCCATGCCCCTGCTCTTTACCCAAAGGGGCACCCGCCACTCCTACAGCAATGCCAAGAAGATCCCCTACTTCATCCGCCATCTCCTGGAAAACAGGCAGGAGTTCGGCGGCCAGACCTATCATTTTGTCGACCCGGAGCCGGTGGCCCTGGATCATTTGATCCTCACCATCCGCGATATTCTCGGCCTGAAAAGGCCAAAAGCCATCTATCTGCCCCTGGCCCTGGCCCGGTTCGGGGCCCGTTGTATTCAGCAGTTTTTAAAGGTGCTGGTGAAGCTTGGCATTGATGCCCGCCTGCCCCAGGAGCTCATGTTCCTCAACCAGTTTTACCAGACCCAGATTCTCTCCTCGGAAAAACTGCGCCTGTCGAGCTTTGTCGATCCCCATCCCGAGCAAACGGTGTACAGCCAGCTTCCTGATCTTCTGCAGTATTATTTGACACGCTGGGAGCAGCTCAACCTCATCTCGCCGTTTAATAAGGAGTTTTTTGATCCTCAGCTCCTGGCCGAGGAGTTTCATCGTGACCCCCAAGGACTCCTGGCAGATATCCACAGTAAAAAGATAGAACCGTTTCAGGGGTTTAGTAATTTTTGAATGGCTGGGTGTGCCTGCTTTGACGACCTGAGAAAAAGGGCCCTGTGTTGCCTGTCATGCCGGCAGCAGGAAGGGTAAGATGGAGTGGCTATGAAGGTGGTGAATAATACTTTTGCCAACCTGCCTGAGCGCATTAGCGGTCTGGGTGAACTGGCGGAAAATCTCTGGTGGAGTTGGCACCCGGCGGCCAGGATGCTCTTTAAGACCCTGGACCGGCGGCGGTGGAAGGAGAGTATCCACAACCCGGACAAGATGCTGCGGGAGATGCCGGACGATCTTCTCCTGGAGGCAAGTGGCGATGATGATTTCCTGGCCTATTACGACCTGGTTCTAAACGATTTTCGCGACTACATGGATGTCAACCCATGTTTTCCACTGACCGCTGATAGCCGCTGCGATAAGCCGGCCATCGCCTATTTTTCAGCAGAGTATGGCCTCCATCACTCCCTGCCCTTTTATGCCGGTGGTCTGGGTTTTTTGGCCGGTGATTATCTCAAGGAGTGCAGCGACCTCAATATTCCCCTGGTGGCGGTGGGCTTCATGTATCCTGAGGGCTATGTCAGCCAGAGGGTGAGTGCCGACGGCTGGCAGGAAAGCGTCGAGGTCCAGCTGGTCCGTGATGCCGCCTCCATTGCCCGGGTCCTTGACGACAGCGGCCAGCCCCTGGTGGTGCCGGTACCCATCATTGAGCCGGCAATTCATGTCGCTGTCTGGCGGGTCTGTGTCGGCCGCGTTCCCCTCTATCTGCTTGATACCGATATCGAAGAGAACGACCCGTGGAACCGCGCTATTAGTTCCCGGCTCTATACCGGTGAGCTTGAGCAACGGCTGCGCCAGGAGATTGTCCTTGGCATCGGCGGTGCCGAGGTCCTGCAGGTTTTGGGTATTGATCATGCCGTTGTCCACCTTAATGAGGGCCATGCCGCCTTTTCATTGCTGGAGAGAATACGGGACCGGCTTCAGGAGGGCCTTTCCCTGGAAGAGGCGCTGCAGAGGGTGCGTGAAAAAACGGTCTTTACCACCCATACCCCGGTGCCGGCCGGCCATGACATTTTCCCCTTTGCCCTGATTGAAAAATATTTCAGAGGCTTCTGGGAGTCCTTGGGTCTTGACCGCCAGACCTTTTTGGAGCTCGGCACAAATCCAGACGACCCCAACGGTTTCAATATGACCACCTTTGCCCTGCGCCTTTCCGAGTATAAAAACGGGGTGAGCCGCCGGCACGGTGAGGTTGCCAACCGCATGTGGCACAAGCTCTGGAGTAACAGCACCGCTGGCGACGGGCCGATCCAGGCCATCACCAATGGCGTCCATGTGCCGACCTGGATCGAGCCGAAGATGGAGCTCCTGTTCAACAGGTATCTGCCCCAGGGCTGGCTGGCCAGCCATGATGTCCAAGGGCTGTGGCGGAAGATAGACAATATTCCCGACGATGAGCTCTGGAAAACCCATGTCTGGTTAAAAATTAAACTCTTTGGCGTCATTGTCGAGCGCGCCCGCCAGCGCTGGTCCCAGGAGCGGGTTAACCCTTCCATGGTCATTGCCGGCGGTGCCATGTTGGACTCCTCGGTCCTGACCCTCGGCTTTGCCCGCCGTTTTGCCACCTATAAACGGGCCGATCTTATTTTTAACGATATTGAGCGGCTGAAGAAGATGCTCAAAAATCCCTGGCGGCCCCTGCAGATCATCTTTGCCGGCAAGGCCCATCCTGATGATCACCCTGCCAAGTTGATTCTCCAGAAAATCGTCAATATAGCCAAGGATCCGGAGTTTGCCGGCCGTATCGCCTTTGTTGAGGACTATGGTGAACAGTTTGCCCAGTATCTGGTGCATGGCGTTGATGTCTGGCTGAACAACCCCATCCCACCTATGGAGGCAAGCGGTACCAGCGGCATGAAGGCATCGCTCAACGGCGTGCCCAACCTCAGCATCCTGGACGGCTGGTGGCTTGAGGGCTTCAC
>JBFFIS010000079.1:0-8513 GCA_041556375.1 Desulfurivibrionaceae bacterium
CCGGTCAATAAATATATCGTCGAGTACCGGGTGATTGGTCTTGTTCGCCTGGATGACGGTGAAATTGCCAAGTCTGATCAACATCGTATTGAGATAAGCCTCTCCTTTGGCTTTCCCCATTTTCCTCCCAACTGTAAGCCCCTGACCCAGATTTTCCATCCGGACATAGATCCTTCGGCCATCAAAATTGCTGATTTCTGGACGGCTGATGAGAGTCTGGCCTCCCTTATTAGCCATATCGGTCAAATGATTTGCTGGCAGGTATATTCTACAGAGAATGTCTTTAATCCCGACGCTGCCGCCTGGTTGGCAGAAAATAGCGATTCCGTGCCGTTAGACAGCGCGGATCTCTCTGGTAACAAGGAAGCTGTTGCTGTGGGTGAGCCAGAGCAAACTGAGGAAGCGCCCCAACAAGATGCTGTTAATGTCGATTTAGGTCTGAGTGCTGCTGACCTTCCTGAGCTTGCCTTTGACTCTGTAGATCTTGGCGACTCTGAAACGCCAACTCCGCCAACTGAGCCTGCTGAGATCGCTGTTGACCTTGATTTTGCTGTGAAAGAGAGTGCTGTCCCTCCCCTGGAAGCTGGTGGGGAACAGGCCGATATCGCCAAGGACATTGATTTTGGTTTTAAGCATCCAGAAATAGCAGTTGACACCGAGAGTGCCGCGGCAGAAATAGTTGTTGAGGAGATAGACCTCGACATTGCACCGCCGATTGCGGAAGTGGCTGGCGATGAGGTTGAAGGTGAGGTTGATCTTGATTTCGCCACCGTTGATGTCGATTTCGATATTCTCCGCGGCATGATGGATCAGCGTAATTATTTTGCGGCCCATCGCAAGATTAACGCTATGGCTCCGGAAAATCTCAGCAGCGCCGCTGCTGGTCTGCGGCCCGAAATTGATACGCATATCCAGGATGCTGAAAAAATTTTCCAGGAGGCGACGCAATTAGAAGAGCAGGGCCTTCTGGAAGAGGCGGCCCGCAAATTTGAAGGAGTTCTGAATATTGCCCGGGATTTTCCTGATCTTGAAACCAATATGAAGCGGGTGCGCAATGCCTGGATGGCTGCAGCCGGTGGAGGAGATGAGGCCGTTTCTGAGGTTCAGGATGTCGAAGAGCTTGAGCTGCCGCTAACTCTTGATGAGGTTGCCGCTCCTGCGGAAATTTCTCTCTCCCTGGAGCGGGAGGATGAGGATGAGCTGCCCATGCCCGAGGCCTATGCGCCACCAGAATTTTCTGACAGTCTCTCCTTGGAAGAAACTGCTTTTCCGCCGCCGCCTCCGCCGGCAGGTTCCTGGTCGCCACCTGGCGCCGAGGTGAAGCCAAAGACAATCACCACTGCTAAAGCTCCTGTCCGCGAGGAAAAATCCAAGACGCCTCTTTTTGTCGTGATGGCGATTGTTCTCATCTTGGGTCTTTCCGGCTGGATTTTTATGGAGTGGACCTCTTTTAATGAGGCCAAGGATAAATGGGCCTCTATCCACGTGCTCCTGGAAAAGGGTGAGTATGAACAGGTCAGCCAACAATGCACGGAAATAGTTGAGCTCTTGGGTCGGGTTCACATCGTCATGGCTTCGGGGAAGAAGGAGCTCCTCGCCCAGGTTGAGGATATTGTTGGTTCTGAGCATTACCAGGAGGCCATTGGCGGCAAGGTCTATTACAAGAATCAGTATATCTCCAAGGTGGCTCATTTGGCCTATTTGGAGATCGACAAGCTTGTCGCTGAGGGCGAGAAAAAAGGCTCAGTTTCGGATTGGCAGGGGGCCTTGGTCAGTTATGAGGCAGCCCTTGATGTCGCTGAGAAGAACAAGAAACGCCTTGATGACGAGTTTTATACTAAGGTTGTTTTCAAGGTCAAGCAGGCCCAGTTTGCCAACCATGTTGCCCAGGGCAAGAAGGCCTTTATCTCCAAAGCGTGGCCAACGGCCATTAGTCATTTCAGCAAGGCAATGGAACTGGCCCAGGTCAAGGATGTTGCTGATCCAACCAGCAGTCATGATGTGAACAGGTATCTCCAGCGGGCCCGGTTTTCACAATTTCTTGTTGATGGTGACGCTTCTTTGAAGAAGGGGAACTGGAAGGAGGCCGTGGTTAATTACCAGGGGGCCTACGATATTGCCGGCAAGGAAGAGGTTATTGACCGGGCCAGTAAAGAATCGGTAACCTTGAAACTCCATCAAACAACCTTGATGAAAGGTCTTACCGAAGGCGATAAATTCAGCAAGCTTAAGAAGTGGACCCAGGCCGTGGCCGAGTATGAAAAGGCGGAAGCCGTTTTGCCTTATGATGTTGCCATCCCTGGCCAGAGTGCCGCAGACACGGAAAACAGGGTGGCAAATTCTCTACTTAATGCCCTCTTTAATCGCGAGCAGGAGGAGGCCCGTGCCTTTTTCGCCAAAAAGGAGTATGGCAAAGCGGCTAGCGCCTTAAAGCGAAGCATTCGGGCCATCGATTCTTCGTCTCTTAAGAACAAGGCCAAATGGCAACTCCTGAAGAAGCAGGCTGAAGATGACCTGAAAAAGGCCAGCCTCCAGGGTATTATCGAGGAAAAAACCGCCTATATCAAAGAGAATTACAAGGATGTTTTTATCGACAATTTTGTCGGAGTGCGGGCCCAGGCCCTGAGTCAGCCTCAGGTCAAATTTCTAGAGGCCAAAGGCTCAGCCCTGGTCTTTCGCCTGCGCTGCCGGGAGCTGAGAGACCTGAAGTATTATACCCTGGAACTCATCTATCAGTATGATATGGTAAAGGATAAGTGGGGATTCCAGGGCGGCGATTAATTGCTGCGTTTCCCCGTGCTTCATCAGTGGCCAGAAAAAAGATTTTAGAGCTGGCTGAAGGTGTAGCCTCGTTTCTCCAGGAGTTTTAAGATGCTGTGGGGGCCTACCAGATGTCCGGCGCCCACCACAACCAGCACCGTCTCGTGCTGGTTCACGAAGTGTTCAATTTGAGGCAGCCAGGCCTTATTCCTGCTGACGATCAATTTTTCATAAAGGCCGGGGAAGTCCTGGAAGCTTGCCGACAAGAGCCCGTGTAGCTCGCCGCTCTCCCCATTCACCCACGCCTTCCCCATCCTGTCTGACTCCTTGGCAAAGGTGTCAATTTCAACCAATGTCTGCTTGAGGAATTTTTCCTGATCCTTGGTGGCCATGTTGAAAAAAAGATTGATTTGAAACTCGGCGCTTTCCAGGGCAGCAATCTTTTTATTATGGCGCTGGGCCTTGTCGGCAAAATAGTGGTCAAGGCCATATTTGGCTTCAAAGCCCAGGCGCTGAAATTCCATCATGGTGATTACCAGGGCGCAGTAAGCTGGTTTCATCGGCTGGCAGATGGTAATGGGCAGCTTGAGGTGGCCAAGGTAATTTTTGAGCTCCTCAAAGGTGCTTGGCGCTATGTTTTCTTGCAGCGTTTCTCCGCTTTGATACAGGCCCTGTGTCTGGAAAAGTTGTTGGCTGGCGGTGCTCTCCATTTCCTGCTGATTTATTTCAAAGACAATTACATCACTTTCTTCAAAGGCCTGTTCCATAGCGGCAGGCAGCGGATAATGGTTTGCTTGCAGGACATGTATGGAGCCCATGAGGTACAAGGTTTTACCTTGAAAGTGGCTTTTCCACAGAGTTGATTGGCCCCATGCTAGGTTAGCGCCAAGAAGGAGAAAAGCGCTGAGCAGAAGAAAGCAGTGCCCCAAGGAGCGGGCTGGTGCAGGAATGATCTTTACTCGTCGGCTGATGCTTGCGGTTGTTGCCATTGGGCTTCCTCGGCAAAGAAGTGAGTGGTCAGAGCGCTGTAGGCCTCGATTTTTTTGGTTTTTTGAATCTTCTTTAAGATCTTTTTGTTGTCCTTGAAGCTGCCGGCCAGATAAAACCAGACGGCTTTCATCCGCCCCAGGAGATGGCCGCCGCCGCTTAAGCGCTCAGCGTACTGGTCGAAGAGTTCATCGTGGAAGGCCTTGAGTCTGATGACAGGTTGGGGCGGTAATGATAGCCCTTTGATGCAGCCAGGAAGAAAGGGGTCGGACAGAGCGCCGCGGCCAATCATCCACCTATCCACAGTCGGGAAACGGGCGCTCAGATGTTGAAAATCGGCAAGGCTGCGCAGGTCGCCATTATACGTCACCGGGTTGGTCGAGTTTTCTAGGCAATAGGCGAAGGTCTCCAGGTCGACCTCGCCCTTATAGAGTTGAAGGCCAAGGCGGGGATGAATGATGAGTTCTTCTAGGGGATAGGAGTTGAAGATAGGCAGTAGTTCTTTAATCTCGGCGCAGTTTCGTCTACCAATCCTGGTCTTGATGGAGATGCGACCGGGCATGGCGGCGATGGTGTCCAGAAAAGAGGCGATTTTATCCGGCTCCGGTAGCAGGCCAGAGCCCCTGCCCTTATTGGCCACCATGGGGTAAGGACAGCCGAGGTTCCAATTCACCGTTTCATAGCCAAGGTCAAAAAGCATGGTGGCCAGAACCTTGAATTGCTCGGCGTCTTTGGAAAGAATCTGGGGGATAACCGGTAGGTCCCGGTTGTTTTCCGGCAGCAGGTCGTCGAGCTTGGCTGATTTAACCTTGGTGCCCTTGAAGGTGGTGAGAAATGGCGCTATGGTTAGGTCAAATCCGGGAAAATGACGGGCAAAGGTGTTGCGGTAGATGGCGTCGGTGAGTCCCCGTAAAGGGGCAAGGCTGAGAACGGTCATGGCTTAGATGGCGGCTGAGCCGGGAGTGCGGGGGAAGGGAATAACATCACGAATATTGCTGAGGCCGGTGACGAGGAGGACAAGGCGTTCAAAGCCAAGACCGAAGCCGGCATGGGGTACGGAGCCAAAGCGGCGCAGGTCGAGATACCACTCATGGCCCTCCTCTGCCACCCCGCATTCAGTCATGCGCTGCCGCAGAAGGTCCAGACGCTCTTCGCGCTGGCTGCCGCCGATAATCTCGCCAATGCCGGGGACAAGAACGTCCATGGCCGCTACAGTTTTTTGGTCATCATTAAGCCGCATGTAAAAAGGCTTAATGCCTTTGGGGTAATTAGTGACAATAACGGGGCCTTGAAAGAGGCTGTCCGTCAGGTATTTTTCATGCTCTGATTGCAGGTCCATGCCCCATGAAACCGGGTATTCAAAGGCCTGTTTGCTGGCCAGCAGATGGTCGATTGCCTCGCTGTAACTGAGGCGCTTAAAAGGCTCTTTAATATTGAGGAGGCGGTCTCTAAGACTCTTGTCTACAAAGCGGTTGAACAGGTCGATGTCGTCCGGGCAGGACTCAAGGATGTCAGCAACGAGAAATTGCAGCATCTCCTCGGCAACGGCCATGTCGCCCTCCAGGTCACAAAAGGCCATCTCCGGCTCCACCATCCAGAATTCGGCAAGATGACGGCTGGTGTTGGAATTCTCGGCCCTGAAGGTGGGGCCGAAGGTGTAGACGTTACCTAAAGCCTGGGCATAGGTTTCGGCTTCAAGCTGACCGCTTACGGTCAGGCTCGCCTTCTGACCGAAGAAATCCTTACTGAAATCGATCTTTGTGGCTGGCGAGGCCATGAGCTCATCAAGATCCAAAGAGGTGACGGTGAACATTTCACCGGCCCCCTCACAATCGCTGGTGGTTATGATCGGCGTGTGAAGCTGGTGGAAGCCGCGTTCCTGGAAAAACTGGTGGATGGCGTAGGACAGGCGGCTGCGAATCCGGATCATGGCCCCCAGGCTGTTTGTCCTGCCCCGTAGATGGGGGAGGGAACGGAGAAATTCAAAGGATTGCCGTTTCTTCTGGAGAGGATAGTGGTCCGGATCTGCCCAGCCATAGACCGAAATCTCCTGGGCGACAAGCTCGGCATTCTGGCCCTTGGCTGGAGATCTTTGCAGAATGCCAACGATGCGTAGGCTGCACCCGGTGGTCAGCTTCTTGATATCACTGTGGTAATTGGCCAGGGAGCTGTCGGCAATGACCTGCAGGCCTTGCAGGCAGGAGCCGTCACCGACATCGAGAAAGGAAAAATCCTTGGCGTCGCGTTTTGACTTGAGCCAGCCCTTTATTTCCAGGGTGGCGCCCCAGGATGGGTCTGATATTATTTTATTAATGCGTTGCGAGCTGATAATTGTCATGGCAAAGTTGCAAGAGTGGTAAATGATTTTTGATTGGAGCTTTGGTCTTATCAGGACAGGTGGAATTGTCAATTACTATGATACCTGGATGGTAATCAATTTGCGGAGGATTTTTTATGACAACGATAAAACGACTTGACCCTGAGCACTGCGGCCTGTTGGTAGTCGATATTCAGGAGCGGATGATGCGGGTTATTGATGCTAAGGACGAGGTGGTGCGCAACGCTGTTCTGCTCATTAAAACCGCTGTAGAGCTTGGTTTGCCCATCGTTGCCACGACCCAATACGTGGCCCGTATCGGCCCTCTTCTGCCGGAAATTGTCGCAGAGCTGCCTGATATTCAGGCCATTGATAAGCTAGAATTCGGCTGTTTTGACAATGCCGAGGCGGCTGCTGCTTTAAAATCGTATAAAAATGTCGACACCTGGATAACCTGTGGAGTGGAAACCCACATCTGCATGTATCAGACCGTGATGGGGGGCATCAACGCCGGCTATGGTATGTGGCTTCCTGCCGATGCGGTTTCGTCGCGGACGGCGAAAAATTACGAGACAGGTCTGGCACGGATCCGCGAGATTGGCGGTATTGTCGCCAATACCGAGATGGTCATCTATGAGTTGCTCGGCAAGGCTGGCACCCCGACCTTTAAGGCCCTGTTGCCTTTCTTGAAATAGAAAAAAACAGCCGGTGAGAGCCGCCATTACCATCCAAGATTTCCATCAATAGGAAGGAGTAATCAGCTAATCTGAAAAAAAATATCAAGATTTCAAAATGTTGTGCCGATAGGTTGGCCTAAGAGCTGTCCCTTGCGTGGAAACGACAGTTCCGCATGGTAAAATAATCGTGCTTTACACGTTTTTTTACCCTCAGGAAAAAGTCCAGAGGGAGAATTCTGAGAAGGGGGGAGTGTCGTGGCGGACAAGCCGGAAATTTTTCTGGAAATCGGGTCAGGGTATTTTCGTATACCCACAGCAGAGGCCAACTATAATATCACCATTATTGGAGAGCCTGCCGCCTCAGTATCAGGTAAGGTGATTCCTCCTCCGTCTGTGCCCCAAGCCTTATCTTCTTCCGGAGCAGAACCAGGTGACGGTGACTACTATCAGATGGTCTCGGAAGACCTCTATCATGATATTGGTCACCTTGCCAAGTCGCTCAGCTCCACCATCATGGAAATTCCGGCCGAGGACCGCCGTCAGCAACGCGCCACCCTCGATGAGGCCGGTGATAAGCTGGAAAGTGCCAAAACTCAGCTACGAGATATCGTCTCGATGACTGAAAGGGCGGCGATGGAGATCATGGATAATGTCGAGAAGGTCCAGGGCGGGACAGGGGATGTCCAGGGACTTCTTTCAGAACTCAAGAATCATCCGGCCTTTGCCATCAATGCCGGTGAGGAGGATACGGAAAGCGACGCAGAGGTTGAGTCGCCACTCGTTGCCGAGGTTGAAGTCCTTAATGGGGAGATTGCCACGGCGCTCAACCTTCTTGAGGAAGTCAAGACAGCGAAACAGCCAGCTGTAGCTCCCCAAGTGGTTGAGCCGGCTGGACAGCGACAACGCTATCTCTTTGATCTCGATGTTATTTTTCAAACCCTGTATGAGCTCTGTACCAATGAGACGGTGAAAGATCACATCTCCGGCGCCCGGGAAAAGGCTGAGGAGATTTTTGATCTCAGCCTTTTTCAGGATAAGCTCAGCGACAAGGCTAGCGGCTATGAGGCGGATGGCGATAATTATTTTAATGTGCCCATGTCTGATGTTTTTCAGGCCCTGTTTGCTGCCTGCAGTGATAAGAGTATCAAGAATTTGCTCAAAAAAATGGATACCGGTCAAAGTACCATTTTTCTCGATCAAGCCATTCCTTTGGAAGTGCCTGAGGTTGAAGAGGTAGCTGGTTCCGAAGCAGAAGAGCCGAGCTCTGAGACGGCAACGCAGGTCGAAAGTGATCCCCGTTTGGACGAAGTTGTCGCCTCTCTGCAGAAATGCCAGGAGGGGCTGAGTCGCCTTCCTGAGGCGGTTAGCAAAGGGGTGGCCTCAGCGGACTATAGTGTCATGAGCCTTCAGGATCAACGTGATATCTTTAACAAAATTGAATCCGCCTTTGGGGTATCGACGGCCATTACGGCGGACGTCTCGAAAATTACCGAGGCTTTGAGTTTTCAGGACCTTTCCGGTCAGCAGATCATGAAAATTCTTAAACTGCTTAGTGATTTCCAGGTCCAGCTTTTGGCCATTGTCGTCAGCTTCGGTTCGCAATTGAAACAGAAGAAGCAGAATGCCGATATTTCCATTGAGGAGAGTAAGAGCCTGGCCCAGGACGATGTCGATCGCTACCTTAGCTCAATCTCTGGGGAAGCTGCGGCTGATGAAGGAATGCTCGACCAGGCTACCGTCAACCAGATGCTGGAAGAGTTCGGTTTTTAACA
>JBFFIS010000080.1:0-8465 GCA_041556375.1 Desulfurivibrionaceae bacterium
AACAGGGCTATCGGTATGGCGGCCTGGTTTCCAAAGGCGGCACCTTCATGGTCTCCTGGATGGAGTATAACAATAAGGAAAATCCCCTCTACGAACAATTCGACCGGGTTTGCGACCTGATGAAGAAATACGATGCCGTTCTCTCTCTCGGTAACGGTATTCGGGCTGGGGCCATCCATGACAGCCATGATCGGGCCCAAATGGCCGAAATGATTATCAACTGTGAACTTGCCGAACTGGGCCGGGAAATGGGCTGTCAGATGATGGTGGAAGGCCCAGGCCATGTACCTCTTGATGAGATCGAGGGCAATATCATGCTGGAAAAACGGATGAGCGGCAACGCCCCTTATTATGTCCTCGGCCCCCTGCCGGCCGACTGCGGTGCCGGCTATGACCATATTACCTCGGCAATCGGCGCGGCCAGTTCAGCCCGCTATGGTGCCGACCTGATCTGCTACATTACGCCAGCCGAGCATCTGGCCCTGCCCAATGAAAATGATGTTCGCGAAGGGGTACGGGCCACCCGCCTGGCTGCCCACATCGGCGATATCGCCAAATACCCCCAGCGCCGGGAGCGTGAGAAACAGGTGGCCCTGGCCCGCCGCGATATGGCCTGGGACGACCATTTTGATCTGCTTATGTTTCCGGACAAGGCCAAGGAGGTCCGCACCGGCCGCAGCCCGGAAAACACCGACACCTGCACAATGTGCGGTGATTTCTGCGCTATGGAACGAGGCTATTCCTTGTTCAAGGACGACATGAAGGGTGACAAGATCCGCAAGGTCGAGCCTGCTTAGTCAGACAAATCACCGTGATACGGCTTCCTGTGACCTCACAGGAAGCCGTACTTGTTTATGCATGGCGCGGTAATTCTCCGACCTATTCCATCATCACTTTCTGCCAAATTCGCAAAATTAGAACAAAGAATTTCGAATTATTAAGTTCTTTTCCCTATTGCATTGGGATCTCCCTTCCTGCGTCATTCAATGTTCCTTGTTCAACATTCGCCATGATATTTTATGGTTAGGGTCGTATTTACCGAATCGTTACTCCTTGCCCCACCTGTATCGTACCCTGCCTGGCCAGCAACTTTCCCTTGCCTCTTTTATTTTCCCCGGTACAATTGCTATTTCTCTAAACGCTTTAATAGCTAATACCTCGATCAAAATGTGCAGTTAGCACCGACAACTGCCAACGCGTTATATATTTTGGAGCAATGCCATGACCGCACCGACCACCATCGTTCTTGCCACTCGCAACAAAGGGAAAATAAAGGAATTTCAGGAAATCTTAAAAGACTATCCTGTGGACCTCAAGGGTCTGGACGACTTCGGCCCCATCCCCGAAGCGATTGAGGATGGCGAGACCTTTGATGAAAATGCCTACAAGAAGGCCCTCTTTACCGCCAAGGTACTCGGCCTGCCAGCCATCTCCGATGATTCCGGCTTGAGCGTGGAGGCCTTAGATGGCCGTCCGGGTGTCTATTCGGCCCGCTATGCCGGCGAAAATGCCACCGACCAAGACAACATTGCCAAGCTCCTGAAGGAGATGGAAGGTGTGACAAACCGCAAGGCGGCCTTTGAGTGCGTGATCTCCATTGCCGTTCCCGCCGGTCCAGCCCTCACCTATGAAGGACGCTGTGAAGGGGAAATAACCACTGAACCCCAGGGAGAAGACGGCTTCGGCTACGACCCAGTTTTTTACTATCCTGATTTCGGCAAGACCTTTGCCCAAGCCACCATGGCTGAAAAAAACAGCGTCAGCCACCGCGGCAAGGCCCTGGCTGAGGTTGCCAGCGAAATGCCCAAAATTATCAAATGGCTGGAACACCGCCTCATTGAAAGTAAAGCACCAAAGCCTAACCACGAAGACTTTGAGCACAATGACTGGTCAGAGCCCTATATGGTGAAGTAGAAAGGCAGAATTAAGTAGTCAGAAATAAGAAATCAGAATGACAGCCATCTGCTGCGCCATTCTGATTTCTGTCTACTGGATTCTGAATTGGGATCAATCGTTGAAGCCGACCCGCTCAATAAGACGGCGAATCATCTTGCGCTCTTCAAGGCCGAGAAGGGGAACCTCAAAACCTGTATCGTAAAAATCAGGATTAACATCATTGGCAGACCAGACGCTCCGAGCTTCAAAGACGAGTTCTTTTTCTGAATAATAATCGTCCGGCAGGACAATTTTCAGGGTCATACTCTGATCTATGGGAATGGGGTTTCTACTCACCAGCTTACAGCCCCTGGTGGTGATGTCCACCAGGTTTCCAAGCTGCTCGCCGGTCGTGGCATCGAAAACCTCAAGGTAATAGAAGAGGTGGCGCCGTTTCATTATTCGAATTTCAGAGTCCATCAAAGGCCGTGCATTCCTTCGGTTCTATCCTGAACAGACGAAAACAGAGGTCTAATCATTAAAGGCGGCCTGCTCAATAAGCTGCCGCACTACCTTGCGCTCCTCAGCACCCAGTCGGGGCACCTCAAAACCTGTGACGTAAAAATCAGGGTTGACATCAGGCCTGGACCACAGGGTTTTACCTTTCAAAATCATGCTCTTTAAAGAGTAGAGGCCCTCAGGAAGATCAAGACGCAGGGCCATGCTTTCTTCCTCTGGCAGGGGCTCTTGGCTGATGATCTTGCATCCTCTGGTGGTGATATCCACCACGTTGCCAACCTGCTCACCCGTTTCAACATCATAGAGTTTGAGGTAGTACACCAGCTGCCGCCGTTTCATGATCCGTGATTCAACACCCATAAAGCATCTCCACTCTAATGATAACTGCAGGACCGCCTCACAGATGGGCCTCTGCCTTGCACCGTCCCACCACAGGGGATGTGTAGAATTATGATGAGCTGAAATTTATTTTTTTGCAAGCTGATCAAGAATAAAATTCAGCACTTCCTGGGCATTCATCCGTGACGAATCAATACACACGGCATCAGGAGCTGCCTTCAAAGGCGCCAAGGCCCGGGTGGAATCATCATGGTCCCGCTTGATGATCTGGGCCAAAATGTCATCGTAGGAGGCCTCCTCACCCTTTTCGTGGAGCTGATCGACCCGCCGCCGGGCCCGCTCCTCAGAAGTGGCGTCGAGAAAGTACTTATACTTGGCGCCGGGAAAGACCACCGTGCCCATATCGCGCCCTTCCGCGACCACCCTGCCCCTGGCGCCGATCTGCTGTTGGAGCTCGGTGAGCTTGGCCCGCACCAAAGGCAGGGCCGAAACGGCCGAGGCCACCATACCCATCTCAGCGCTGCGGATAGCGACGCTGACATCCTCACCGGCCAGAAGCACCCGGGTATCGCCATTGCCCGGTTCCAAATGAAGATCAAGCCCGGCAAGCATGGCAGCAACCTGCTCATCATCGCCCAGATCGACGCATTGATTGCGGGCTTGGAGACCGACGGCCCGATACATGGCGCCGGTATCAAGATAGGTATAACCCAGTTCAGCGGTCAACATGCGGCTCACCGTCGACTTGCCGCCCCCCGAAGGGCCGTCAATGGTAATAATGGTATCCATACTACTCTCCACGAATGGCCTCCAGGGTCTGGGCCAGGGCCCCTACCAGACGCTCATTTTCCGCCCTGGTACCCACGGTGATACGGATATATGAACTGTAACCGTAGGCTGCCATGGGCCGTACAATAACACCAAGGTGAAGCATACGCTCATAGAGGTCCTTACAGTCGCAACCGACATCCACCAGGAAAAAATTTGTCTGGGTAGCAAAGACATGGCAGCCAAGCTTACCGATTTCAGCAGTCAGCCAGGCAATACCGTCTCTGGTCATGGCCATGGTCTTTTGGTAATGGTCGTCATCGTCAACACAGGCCAGAGCGCCGACCTGGGCCAGCTCGTTAACATTAAAGGGCTGGCGCACCCGGTGCAGGTACGAGGCAATCTCGGCATGCATGATACCGAAACCGACGCGCAGGCCGGCAATGCCATAGGCCTTTGAAAAGGTACGCAGGCCAACAACAGCCGTATCACCGTGCAGGTAATCCCGGACGTCGAGACGGAGATCATCATCAACAAAGTCAACATAGGCCTCATCAAGAACAACAATCACCGTCTCCGGGACCTTGGCCAGAAAGCTCTCAAAGGTGGCCTTATCAAAAACAGTACCGGTGGGGTTGTTAGGATTGTCGAGAAAAATCAGCCTGGTATTGGCGGTAATTTTGGCGGCAATGGTGTCGAGATCATGGGCCATATCTTTCAGAGGCACGACAATATTGACCCCATCCTGGGCCTGGACCATGGTTTGATAGACCAAAAATGAAGGGTGACTGGTAATGACCTCGTCACCTGGGGCAACAAAGGCCCGCACCAAAAAATCAATCACCTCATTGGAGCCATTGCCAAAGACCAGCTCATTCTGGGCCACCCCCAGCTTGGCGGCCACGGCCTGGGCCAGATAATAGCAACTGCCGTCCGGGTAGCGGTGCAGATTGCCCAGACAACCAGCAATGGCAGCCATGGCCTTAGGAGAGGGCCCCAGAGAGTTCTCATTGGAGGCCATCTTGATGGAATCGGTAACGCCATACTCGCGCTCCAGCTCCTTCAAGGGCTTACCGGGCGGATAGGGAATAAGGGTTTTTATATTTTCACTGACATGTAGTTTCATCTTTCACACATGTTGTTCGTTATAACGACACAACCTCCGACGACAAGGCAAAATGCCGAAGAAGAAATTTTGACTACCAAAGCTGCATGGTCTGTCAAGGAGGACCATCTCAGCCTTCGATCTTCAGTATTCCCTGTTCGACATTCGAAATTCAAAAAAACTGCCGCAAGCGCTGGTAACGCCTAAGGCCGCTTTTCCATTACCCGCCTTAATGGCGAATGACTAAATTAATTACAATACCGGCTTTTTACCGACCACTCCAAGGCGCTGCTCGAGATTATAGGCGACCTTAAGGAGGGTCTCTTCGCTAAAATGGCTGCCCTGAAGCTGAAGACCGATGGGCAGGCCAGCACCACTGAAGCCGCAGGGCACCGACATGCCCGGCACCCCAGCCAGGTTGGCCGGAATGGTGAGAAGATCGGAGAGATAGACGCTTAAGGGGTCACTGGCCTTTTCGCCGATCTTCCAGGCCGGCGTCGGCGTCACCGGGCTGACCAGGACATCGCACTGGCTAAAAGCATTTTTATAATCCTCGACAATCAAGGTCCGCACCTGGGAAGCCTTCTTATAGTAAGCATCATAATAACCGGAGGACAGGGCATAGGTGCCAATGAGAATACGGCGCTTGACCTCATCGCCAAAGCCCTGGGAACGGCTGCGCTTATAAAGATCAACCAGGGAGTCGGCATCCATATCGCGTCGTCCGTAGCGCACTCCATCATAGCGGGCCAGATTCGAGCTAGCCTCGGCCGGGGCAATGATATAATAGGCGGCAACGCCGTACTCAGTATGGGGAAGGGAGACCTCTTTCACCTGGGCACCGGCGGCCTTAAGCTGGTCAATACCGTGGCGGACAACCTTTTCGACCTCAGGATCAAGGCCGGCACCAAAATACTCCTCCGGCACGCCAACGGTGAGACCGTTCAAACCGTCGACCAGGGCCTTGGTATAGTCCGGGGTTGCCACCTGGGCCGAGGTTGAGTCGCGGGGGTCATAACCGGAAATGGCATTCAGCATGATGGCCGCATCGGTAACATCCTTGGTTATGGGGCCAATCTGATCAAGGGAAGAGGCAAAGGCCAAAAGGCCAAAACGGGAGACTCTGCCATAGGTGGGTTTGAGACCGACCATGCCACAATGGGAGGCGGGCTGGCGGATGGAGCCACCGGTATCTGAACCCAGGGAGGCCATACATTCGTCTGCCGCCACCGCCGCTGCCGAGCCACCGCTGGAACCGCCGCAGATATGGTCAAGATTCCAGGGATTATGGGGGGTGCCGTAGGCGCAGTTTTCATTGCCGGAGCCCATGGCAAACTCATCCATGCTCACCTTGCCGACACAAACCGCACCGGCCTCATTCAGCTTGGCCATGACCGTGGCATCATAGGGCGGGATGAAATTCTCCAGGATGCGCGAGCCGGCCGTAGTGCGCAGCCCCTTGGTACACAGGACATCCTTAATCGCAAGGGGGATACCGCATAGGGGCCCTCCTTGGCCTTGAGCCCGCATGGCATCGGCCTCTGCAGCCTGGACGAGGGCCTGATCACGGTTTTCGGTTATATAGGCCGCCACCTTGGGCTCAACGGCAGTCATACGATCAAAGACGGCTGTTGTCACCTCAACACTCGAGGTTTCACCCGTGGCCAGGAGTTCCTGTACTTCGTGGATAGTTAATGCACTCAATTCCATGGCAATTTATAATGTTTTTTTGATTGAATTCGCCAGACACGGGCTTGAACTGGAAACGATGCCCGCCGAAAAATCATCTCAATCTTATCGGTTAAATGATACGCGGCACGACAAAGGCTTCGCCGTTTTGCAGGGGGCCGTTGGCAAGGGCCTCTTCCTGGGAGAGCGAGGGTTTAACCTCATCGTCGCGAAAGGCGTTTTCAATGGCGAGAACATGGGTGGTGGGCGCTATATCACGGCAATCGATCTCATCAAGTTTGGCCACATAGCCAAGAATGGTGGCGAGCTGCTCCGTCATATTCTCGACCTCCTCCGGGGAAAGCTCGAGCCGGGCCAGATTGGCCACCTTCATCACTTCTTCTTTGGAAATACTCATATTGATTCTCTTTGTTAGCGGTCTTTCAGCATCAGGGCAATCTCTACGGGACAGGCAAAAAACGAAAAGAGTAGCTGCCTTAAAAAACAAGGCATACTACCCCTCCCACAGGTGAAGTTCAATAGGGCTTTTCAGGAAAACTGCCACTTCCTCGCCGCCCCGGCCAAGGCGGCATCAAAGGCGGGGAAAGGGATCTTCGTGGTGCTCAGTTTGGTCAACACCTCTTCCTTCAGGGTGGTACGGCCGAGCAATTCAACCAGTCCGGCCAAGACGCCATTGGCCAGGCTCTGCAGGTCATACCCGCCCTCCAGAGTCAGCAGCAGGCGGCCATCACAGACCTCCTCGGCCAACTCCACCACCTTTCGGGTCATATAGGCGAAACCCTCGGTGGTAATATTCATGCCGCCTAAGGGATCATTGAGGGCGGTGTCATAACCGGCTGAGACCAAAATAAGTTCAGGTTTATACTGCCGGAGCACCGGCGCAAGTATGTCATTAAAAATACGGGCGTAGTGTTCATCGCCCAGACCGCCGCCAAGGGGGACATTCACCGTATAGCCCTCTCCTTTGCCCTGGCCGGTTTCATTGATGGCGCCTGTGCCGGGATAGTAAGGGAACTGATGGGTGGAAAAATAGAGAACCTCATCGCTGTCAGCAAAGGAATGCTGGGTACCGTTGCCATGATGGAGATCCCAGTCAATAATCATCACCCTTTTTAGGCCCAGCGTGTCTATAGCGTAACGGGCGGCGATGGCGACATTATTAAAGAGACAAAAACCCATGGCCCGGTCATGCTCGGCATGGTGGCCGGGCGGTCTGACCAGGGCAAAACAGTTATCCGCCTCGCCTTCAACGATCAGCCGTACCCCCTCGACCACGGCACCGGCGGCCAGGCAGGCGGCCTCGTAGGACTTGGCCGACGTCGTGGTGTCGGGATCTAAGGCGTCAAAGGTACGCCCTGCGGTCTGGGCAATGCGCTCAATATGGGCCTTCGTATGATTAAGACTGAGAATCTCGAAGGTGGCCGGCACGGCCTTGGGAAAGACAAACTGTTTGGCAATATCAGGGTTATCAAGCTGGTCATAGACCACCTGTAAACGATCGGGGCGTTCCACATGGTCAAACCCCGGATCATGGAGGAGATAAAGATTGTCGCGAAAAATTGCTGTAGTCACAGGCTACCCTCTCTTCTTTTATAGTTGCCGAAAATCCCGGCCCTCAGCCAGGCCGTTTGCCACCTCATGTTCGACGGCCAACAGGGCTTCAGTCCTATACTGATTTAGCGCCGCCGCCCGCACCCGGCAATCTGCGATTCGGTTACCACATAGTCAAGATACTGGTCGTGGGCCGCCATGGGCACCTCATCCACGAGCTGCAGATCAAAACATATTCCCACCCTGGTGGCCTGGGGCGCTCGATTGGCCAAAAACCGGTCATAATAGCCGCCGCCATAGCCCATCCGTCCGCCGTGAAGATCAAAAACCGAGCCCGGCACAATAACGACATCAAGGATGGCAGGGTCCAACTGCGGACAGCGCTGGGGGTCTGGTTCCAGTATGCCCTGATAGCCGGGAACCAGATCGGCAGATATATCTCTGATGGTAAAAACTTTAAGCTCTTTATCCTGAGTAAGCGATAGCGGCGCCGCCACCTGCACCCCACGCTCCAGGGCCTGGCCCATAAGAAAAAAGGTGTCCACCTCACTGCGGAAACTGGCAAAAAAGAGAATGGTGCGGGCCTGGAGAAAACAATCAAGGCTTCCCAACCGGGCGG
>JBFFIS010000081.1:0-8416 GCA_041556375.1 Desulfurivibrionaceae bacterium
AAATAGGCACCAGCCAGTAAGAATAAAATGGCAAGCAGGGTCTCTTTCGCCATGATGTTACCGAAAAGACGAATGGAGAGAGAGAGGATGCGGGCCAGGTTACTGATGAGCTCAATGGGCAGCATCAGTGGGATCAGCACCGGCATGGGGCCGGTGAAGTGATTGATGTATTTGATGCCGTGGGTGCGCAGGCCCAGATAGTGATGGTAGGACCAGACGATCAGGGTACATCCCAAGGTGATATTAAGGTTGGAGGTCGGAGACATGAAGCCCGGCATCAAACCCATGAGGTTGGCAACCAGAATATAGAGGGCAAAGGTGGTGATCAGAGGGAAAAGCTTCTTGGCGTGCTCAACACCGAGATTCTCGGCGTAAAACTCCTCGATAAAACCAATGATAGCTTCCCAGAAATTCTGGCCAGCGCCGGGGATCATTTCCATTTTGCCGACAGTCAGCTTGGAAACAACAATCAGAAAGAGCATGACAAAAAATGTATAGCTCATGTGCGGGGTGGTGAATGTTTCCATGCTGAGGGTGGTGTTCAGCATTCCCTCGGGCAGGCCGTGGGGAACGGGTAAACCCAGCATCTGCAGAATCACAGAAATAAATAGTATTGGATGTTCCATTTCGTCTCCTCTCTCCTAAAAAAATCGAGGTGGATAATGGGCTAAATAAAGCTCCCGTGCCCTTTATCCACAATTTCAGGGTCAATGTTTTTTTTTGACCCTGAATACCTTATAAATTCGCTTATTGCGGTGTAGCCGACGCTTAACGCCACAGAGGACAGGCCGACAAGCAAACCGCCGATGGCCAACTGGCCATGTTTTATTACAAAATAAAGAAGCAGGGCCAGGGCGGTAAGCCTGGCATAATACTTCAATAAAAATGTTGTCTTTACAGCACCCAAAACCCCTTGCATGGCCTTGACGATGTCGCGTTTCATCAGGGTAAAGCTGATGTTGGCGATAGTGCCGCCCACCAGAACAGATTTTGCTGCCAGGCCGCTGAAGACCAGCCAGGCAGAAAGGGCCATCAGGCCGGTGAGTAACCAGTTGAGCCTCTCGATCTTGGTGATCGACATGTCAGCACTGGTAAGGTCAATCTTTCTGGTCATTTTTCCACTCCTTGCGTGTTGCAAGGTCGTAGAGGTTCTTAAAAGCTGCAGCCACACCGAATGCCAAGCCGATTAAGGTCGGCCAGGGTTCATATCTACTGCCGAGAACCTTTTTGTCAATGTAATGGCCGGCACCCACCCCAATGAAAATGCAGAGGGAAATGGTCATGCCAATGGTGCCGAAATCTCCTGCCAGCTTGATGATATACTTCCGTGTGTCACCCATGGAGATTCCTGTCAGCGCAAACTGATGAGCCATTCACTTTTTACACCAGGCAAACGTATAAATAATGGCCGAAGCATTAGCATGGCAACTATTCGAAGTCAATTCATTTTTGCCATGTAATTAAACAAAACAGCACGTAGAAATACAGATTTTTCTCCGTATATTTTGCCTTATTTAGCTGTTTTTCCGAGTTTCTTTAGGGTGTCTTGCTTTTCTATAATTTACTGAATACTGATTCAGCAGCCTCCAGGGTTTTGGCTAAATCGTCGTCGGTATGGGCCGCAGATATAAAGGCCCCTTCAAACTGTGACGGTGCCAGATAGATGCCCAGATCGAGCATCTCACGGTAGTAGCGGCCGTACCTGTCGGTGTCGGCGGTCATGGCCGAGTCGAAATCGGTGATGGGGCCGTCGGCAAAGAAGGCTGTCATCACCGAGCCCTGGCGGTTCAAGGTCGAGTGGTCGAGGTGTTTTTCACAGAGGGCGCCCAGTTCGCCGGCGAATTTCTCCGCCTTGGCATCCAGGGCATCGTAAAAGCCCGGTTTTTTCAGTTCCTTCAGGGTTGCGGCCCCGGCCGCCATGGCCAAGGGGTTGCCGGACAGGGTGCCGGCCTGATAGACCGGGCCTTCCGGAGAGATCTGCCGCATGATTTCCTCTTTGCCGCCATAGGCCCCCACGGGCAGACCGCCGCCGATAATTTTGCCGAGGCAGGTCAGGTCCGGCATGATGCCGAATTTGGCCTGGGCGCCGCCATAGCTCACCCGGAAGCCGGTGATGACCTCGTCAAAAATAAGGACGATGCCGAGCTCTGCGGTAAGGGCCCTGACCTGTTTGAGGAATTCGGGCTTGGGCAACACCACGCCCATATTGCCGGCCACCGGTTCCATAATGACGCAGGCGATATCCAGGGACTCGTCGCGCAGGGTTTTTTCGAGGATCTCAACATTATTATAAGGGATGGAGATGGTGTTCTTGACAATGTCGTCGGGAACGCCGGGGCTGCCGGGGATACCGAGGGTGATGACCCCGGAGCCGGCCTTGACCAGGAAGGAGTCGGCGTGGCCGTGGTAGCAGCCGTCAAATTTTACCACCACCTTTTTGCCTGTATAGCCGCGGGCCAGGCGCAGGGCGCTCATGGTGGCCTCGGTGCCGGAGCTGACAAAACGCACCATGTCCACCGAGGGCAGGGCCTCGGTGACAAGCTCAGCAAGTTCGACTTCCATTGGGCATGGGGCGCCGAAACTGGTGCCATTTTCTAAGGTTTTCTGGATGGCCTCCATCACTGCCGGATGGTTATGGCCGAGGATCATCGGTCCCCAGGAACAGATAAAATCGACATATTCGTTGCCGTCTACATCGTATACCTTGGAGCCAGCGGCCTTGGTGATGAAACGGGGATCGCAGCCCACCGATTTACAGGCCCGAACCGGACTGTTGACGCCACCAGGGATGAGTTTTTGGGCTTGGGCAAAGAGGGCTTTTGATCTGTCGGTTTTCATAAATTCTCCTTGGCAAAGAAAATGAGCCGCGGTAATGGCTGCGGGCGGATAACGGCAATGGCGTAAAAAAACGTCGAACTATAGCATGCAGGTCAGTTGGCTGTCAAAGCGATAGTGCATTTGCTTTTTTTGATTAAAAAAGAAATTTAATCTGACGGCCCACCGTGTTAGAATGGCGCGTGCTGTCCATATAAAACATTATAAAAACCGAGTACTATTATGCCTCCATCATTAGTCGAACGCCTTGATGCCATAGAAGACCTTCCCACCATCCCCCATACCATGCAGGCTGTTTTGTCGAGCCTGGACTCGGTATCGGCCTCTGCCGCCAAGCTTGAAGAAATTATCAAGGAAGATCCGGTGTTGACTGCCAAGGTGTTGAAGATCGCCAACTCGGCGGCCTATGGGGCGGGTACGGAAATTTCCAGTCTGTCGCGGGCCATTGTCACCGTCGGTTTTGATGAGGTGCGCAATATTGTTATTGGTCTTTCGCTCTCCGGTATTTTTTGTGACGACCTCGGTTTTCCCGAGTTTGACGCCGTCGATATCTGGCTGCACTCCATCGGCGTTGCCACCTGTGCCAAAATGATCGCCCAGGAGGTCGATGGCCTTGATCCAGAAGAGATGTTCACCGTCGGTATGCTCCACGATATCGGCCGCATTCTTTTTTGCCTCTACTTTCCGGAGGAGTTACGTGACATTCTTGGTGCTGTAAACAATGACGGCATCGGGCTCACCGAGGCCGAAGAACAGTATGGCCTGGCCCATAGTGAAATCGGTGCCTATCTCGCTTATCGTTGGCAACTGGGGACTTTTATGGTCAATGTTATCCGTTTTCACCATCACCCCCGTAAGGCTGGAGATCATGTCAAGGCGGCGGCGGCCATTAATCTCGCCGATGCCATCAGTATTCAGTTGCAGATAGGTTGGAAGGGCTTGGGGCCGGCACCGAAGATCATGGTGCCCAAAGTTCTTGGTCTTGATGGCGATAAGGTTAAACTGGTTGCCAAAAAACTCCACGCTGAGAAAGAGCAGATTCTCAGCGGCTGGTCCAGCGTCATTAACGCCTGATTTTTTTGTTTTGTTCTTTTTAGCCTGCCCCCTTTTGTTTCCGGCAGGTTATGGCAATGAGGAAAAGGCGGCCTGTCATGGCGCTGTCGCCAGGTCTTTTTTTGAGATCAAGCCATTGATCATTACCCTTCCCTGAAGCTGATTTTCCTATGCGGCGTAAACGAGGTTTTCCTTATTTGCTTAACAGCTATCTCGTCCGTGAGATGCTGGGTCCTTTTTTTGCCAGCCTGTTGATCATCAACTGTATCTTTTTTCTCGGCCGCCTCATCCCCTTTCTCAATGTCATTGTTGACCTCGGTGTCGGCTTTGGCGATTTTGTCCGGCTTTTTGCCTATCTCTTCCCCAATATGCTGCTCTACAGCATCCCCATGTCCAGTATGTTCGGCGTGGTGGTGGCCTTTACCCGCCTGGCCAACGATGGCGAGATCATGGCCATGAAGGCCGCAGGCATCGGCATCAGCAGGATGGTGCCGGCCGTAGTGGTGGTCTCTTTAGCAACCGGCCTGTTGTCGGCCTATAGCGCCCTTGTCCTGAATCCGGCTTCTGATCAGGCCATGCAAAAGATGATGCTCAATCTGGTCAAAGAGAAGGTGGTAAAGGGGGTTAAGGCCGGCGAGTTCAGTGAGGGCATGGGTAAGTATGTCCTCTATGCTGACCAGGTCAACAGGGAGACGGCGCAGTGGTCAGGGGTCTACATGGCCGACATGAACATCAAGGGCACACCTGTCATCACCCTGGCCCGAAGAGGCCATATTACCTCCGACCTCGAGAATATGTCCCTGTCGCTGGTCTTGGATGAGGGCAGTATTCACCGGGCCGATGGGCCAACCACCCAGACCATCCTCTTTGACAAGTATGAGTTGGAAATTCCCATCAGCCTGCCCTTGGGGCTGGAGCGAAAAAAAGGACGGGTCAGCAAAAAAAGCATGTCTCGCAAGACATTGCTGGCGACAGCCCGCAGTCTCGGTCCCAAAAATGAGTATGGTATCGCCCTTCTTATGGAGTATCACAAGCGCCTTGTCCTGCCCGTCGGTTGCTTTGTCCTCAGTCTGCTTGGTTTTGTTTTTGGCCTTGAGGCCGGGGTCGGGAAAAAGGCAATCGGTATCCCCCTTGGTCTTCTTTCTTATGTCTTTTACTGGGTCTTTTTTTCCATGGCCCAGGTCCTGGCGGAAAGTCAGATCCTCGCCGTGGCAACGGCTCTCTGGATTCCCAACGTTCTCTTTTTCTTAGTGGCGATATCTCTCATTGATCAGGCGGCCCGCGAGAAATCTATTCTTGGTGGCGGCCGGCTGGCAGTACTCCTTACCTTCTGCCAGAAGAAAAAATAACCGGTTGTTCTGGGCTGGTTGGGTTTGGGAATTAGACGCCGACAAGAAGAGCGGCATTAATGCCGCCGAAGCCGGAGTTGCACGACAGGATAGCCGGAGCCTTTATTTTCTGGCTCCATCCCCCTACCTTATCGGCAAAAGAGTCTGGCTGGTCCAGGCCGACAGTGGCCGGGATTTCACCCTCGCTCAGCGCCTTGACAGCCACGCAGGCCTCAATAACGCCGGCAGCGCCAAGACAATGACCTATGGCCCCTTTGACGGAATGGAAGGGCGGCGGCTTGCTGCCCCAGATATTGCTGAAGGCGGTTATTTCCATGGCATCGTTGTAAAGAGTGCCGGTGCCGTGGGCGCTTATCGCCCCCACAGGTCGGCTGCCTTCTGTTGTGGCTTGGCGCAGGGCGGCTGTCAGGCCGCTGGCCTGACGGCAGGGGGCTGTGATATGGCTGGCGTCGCAGGCCATGCCCCAGCCCTGGACTCTCGCCAGGACAGGCCAGTTGCGCTGCTGCGCCATGTCGTTGCTGGTCAGGAGCATCAGGCCGATGCCCTCTCCCAGGCAGAGACCATCACGCTGTTTGTCAAAGGGTTTGCAGGGCCCTTGAGCCAGGGCCTGGAGCTGGCTGAAACCAGCCAGGACAAAGCGGCTGAGAATATCAATACCCACCACCAGCACCGACTTTGCCTCACCCTGTTCAATGATCTGACTGGCCTGGATGAGGGCCACGGTGCCGGAGGCGCAGGCGGCACTCACCGTTGACCGGTGGCCGCTGTGGTTGATCTCGGCGGCTATCATCGCCGCTACCTGCCAGGCAAAGCCTTGGCCCTCTTGGTGATAGGCATCCAGGGACTCGTCGGCAGCACCCTTGGTGGTGGCAACCAGGAGATGGCTGTCGGCCAGCTCAGCCGTAAGCTTGAGCTCACCAAGGCCACGGCGGATAAGGGCGACAAGCCGTTGTCGTGAGCCGATCTCTGCCTCTATATCGGTGATTCTGCCGACATGACAGCCCAGACCAGGCATGGCAAAGGCGCTCAGAGCACTGTCTCCGGCCATTAATGTCTGCCAGCACATGTCGGCGTTGCCAGCGGCACAGACCAGGCCGCTGTCGACAATGACAACCTCCTTGGTCATGTTATTCTTCTCCCTGTGAAAATCTAAGCTCCACCCTGCCATAGTCAGCCTCTCGCTGCCAGGTCTGGGTGATCTGTCCGGACTTGATAAGGCCGGTGAGCTCCTCAACGGCGGCCAGGGGATGACAACCGTCATCGTCAGCGCTGCTCTCATAGCGCGCCAGGCGGGCCTCTGGGCGGCAGGGTTCCTCAATAACCGTAATATGATCAAGGCGGCATGATCCCTGCCTGCCTAAGAGCCAGGCTGCCACCCCTGCTGGCCAGGTTGGTGCCGGGTTCGGCAGCAGAGCAGTTCTGGTCTCGTCTAGCAGGCTGGAATAGGTCTCTACCTGGAGAACCAGGGCCTGGTCGAGGCTGTGATCTGTGATGGCGTCCCAGCCACTCTGCAGGGCGCAGAAAAAGGGCCAGCCGTAAGAGTTCAGGGTCAGGGCCGGTCCATAGATCTGGCAGATGCGGCTGATATAGCCAGCGGCGGCATTAAAAACCGAGTGCGAAAAAAGGGTGGGCGAGATGGGCTCCGCCATCACCAGATCATGAAGGACGTCGAGATTGCATTGCATGGGGCCAAAGGCGGTGCCGAGGTATATGCCGGTGCGCTGGCCGTCCACCCCAGGGGCTGCGGCCAGGGCCTGTTGGGCTGCAAGCACGGCAAGCTGGATGAACTCTTCGGCCCGTCGCAGGTCCCGGCTGAGATGGTCGGGAATGACCATGTCAGCCAGGCGGAGGCTAGAGGTGGCCATAACGGCAACGGTCATGGCGCTGCCTCCAGGACCAGGGCCGCATTACCGCCGCCAAAGGCCAGGGAGTGGCTGAGACCGATTCGGCCACCAAGCTCCTGCCGTGCTTTTTCGACAAGGGGTCTGAGGGATAGGGCCGGGTCAGGCTCCTGGCAGCCGATGCTGCCAAAGGTGCGGCCCTGCTGGAGGGCGCGCAGGGTGAGCACTGCCTCGAGGCCGCCAGCGGCCCCTAGGGTATGGCCGGTGGCGCCCTTGGTGGAGATCAGGGGGGTGTTGGTGAAGCCGAGTTGGGCCAGGGCGGTGGTCTCGGCCAGGTCATTGGCCCGGGTGCCAGTACCATGGCCGTTAATTAGGGCAATATCGGCGGTGCTAACTCCGGCCTCGGCCATGGCCGTGGTAACGGCCTGCTGCAGGCCGCGGCCTGCAGGGTGGGGGGCGGTGGGATGATAGCCGTCGGAGCTGGCCCCGTACCCCCGGAGCCAGCCAAGGGGCAGGCAGCCTGAGGAAGCGGTTTGTTCGGCCCGTTCGAGAATGAGAATGCCGGCCCCTTCGCCGAGGTTGAGGCCATTACGCTCTTTGGCAAAGGGCATGCACGGGCTGTCGGAGGTCAGGAGCAGGCTGGCAAAGCCGTGGAAGGCCAGCCTGGACAATTCATCAGCGCCGCCGCAGATGACCAGGTCACAGCGATCATGACGCAGCCAGCTTCTGCCCAGGCCGATGGCATCGGTTCCTGAGGCACAGGCCGTGGTGACCACTGTGCTTGGGCCATGGCAGTGGAAAATCTCCTGGATGGCAGTGGCCAGATTTTCGTTAAGGAAACGCTGCATGGGCCCTTGGTCAGGGGACTGGCCGTTCTTCCAGGCCAGGAAATAGTCGTCATCGTGGAAATGGCAGCGTACCGTGGTTCCCAGGGCGATACCCACCCGTTTGCTGGCCAGGGAGCCGGGGTCGATACCGGCCATGACCAAGGCCTCCAGGGTAGCGTGGAGGGCAAGGAGGATGGTGCGGTTCCATGTGGTGTGATCGATATGGCGGAAGGGAGGGGGAAAATCCAGGGGGCCGGCAAAGGCAAAGACCGGCTGGGGCTGGGCACATGGAAAGGCAGGTGGGCAGGGAATGGGGATATCGTTCTGCCAGAGACGGTCCCAGGCACGTGTGCTGTTACTGCCGGCAGCGCAGCAGCAGCCCATGCCGCTGATAGCAATGTCTCGAGGCGTGGTTACCACCCCTGAATCCTCAAGACTTTTTCAAGACTCAAGCGAGCCACCTGCTAGCTCCGGTGGTCTTCGATATAATCAGCCAGGGTCTGCACCGAGG
>JBFFIS010000082.1:0-8403 GCA_041556375.1 Desulfurivibrionaceae bacterium
CCTCTCCGACCTTGATGATATTGCGATAGAGTACGGAAAAAACCTTGGGTTGTTTTTCAAAGGCATCGCCCAGACTTTCACCCTGTTCAATCTCGGCCCGAATCTTGAAAATCACCTCGCGCAGCAGAGGGCTTGAGATCTGTTTGCCAAGGATGGTAAGGGTCCGCAGCATATCGACACCGGCAGCAAGCAGGGTGGAGCATTGCCGGCAGAAGAGGATATGGTCCTCTAGGGTGACACCCCGCCATTTTTCAAGCAGGGATATTTTGCGCTCTGCAGCCTTGTCGGCCTGCGAACTCTCGCCGGTGGCGACAATGCTCACCGGTGTCAGGTTCTGGCTTACCAGCCATTTCTCAACATCTTTAACCAGATCAGCCTCGTGGGTGCCCTGCGTGGAGCGGCCTCTGCCATCAATGGCTTCATAGTAAAAGGCAGGCATAACTACTCTTTATGCTCCAGAGAGAGACGGAGGATCTCGTCAAGGGATGTTATGCCCTTCAGGGCCTTGGTAAGGCCTGCCTGGCGAAGATTCTCGAAGCCTTCCAGGGCCGCTTGTCTGGCGATTTCCCGTGATGAGGCCCGTTCCATGATCAGTTTCTCAATCTCTTTGGTGGGTTCCATGATTTCATAGATGGCGGTACGGCCCCGAAAACCGGTGTATTCACATTGGGGGCAGCCCTTGGGGCGATAGAGGGTAATATCTTCCATGGGGATGCCGGGGAAAAGTTCGGCAATGGAAGGCGTGATCTCCTGGGGCTCCTTGCAGACAGAGCAGAGACGGCGCGGCAGGCGCTGGGCCATGACCAACCCCAGGGATGAGGCGATCAAAAAGGGCGGGATACCCATGTCAATAAGGCGGGCCACAGCACCACAGGCGTCGTTGGTATGGAGGGTGGAAAGCACCAGGTGGCCGGTAAGGGCGGCCTGGATGGCAATCTCGGCCGTTTCAACATCCCGAATCTCACCAATCATGACAATGTCCGGGTCCTGGCGCAGGATGGAGCGCAGGGAGGAGACAAAGGTCAGGTCGGCCTTGAGATTCACCTGGACTTGGTTGATCCCGGAAAGGTCATACTCCACCGGGTCTTCAACGGTAACGATATTCTTTTCCGGGCTGTTTATCTTGTTTAGGGCGCCGTAGAGCGTGGTGGTCTTACCGCTACCGGTGGGGCCGGTGACCAGGATGATCTCATGGGGCATAGCAAGATGTTGCCGGAAGATTTTTTCCTGTTCCGGTTCAAAACCAAGATCAGCAAGGTCAATTTTCACCTTGCTCTTGTCCAGCAGGCGCATGACAACCTTTTCGCCGTTGCTCAGCGGCAAAATGGAGACCCTGATGTCAAATTCCTTGCCGGATATAGGAATTTCAATACGACCGTCTTGGGGTTTGCGGCGTTCACCAATATCAAGCTGAGACATGATTTTGATTCTGGAGACCAGGTTAGGATGCATTTCCAGGGGATAGGTGCTGATATTTTTCAACAGACCATCCACCCGGCAGCGCACCCGGACATCATGGGTGTCAGGTTCGATATGGATATCGCTGGCCTCAGCCCGCACCGCCTTGATGAGCATATCGTTGATAGCGGCAACAGCCTCACTTTCATCACCTTCACCGGTCAGCTCAGCGCCGGGCATGGTCGACATGCTGCCGTACTGCTGATCAATGGCCGCGGCCAGCAGAGATTCCATGGCCACGCAGGGAACCAGAGTCCCCTTTAGGTGTTGGGAGGCGGCATCAATGGCGAAGATGTTCAAGGGATCGGAGAGAGCGACAAGGATTTCGCCTGGTCTTTTGCCAATGGCGAGAATCTTATTCTTTCTGGCTACACTCTCGGGGATGGAGGCAACAATCTCTGGATCAAGGACGATCTTGTTAAGGTCGATATAAGGGATCTGTAGCTGTCTCGACAGGGTGCGGGCCACCGCCTCTTCAGTTACAAAGCCGAGATCGAGAAGGGCCTGACCTAGCTTGACATCATTTTCCCTGCCAAATTTCAGGGCCTGCCCTAGCTGGGTGTCGGTAATAAGACCGCCATCAACCAATATGTCGCCAAAACGTTTTTTTGCCATTGCTTACAGGGTGCCAGGGAAGAGATCTGTCATGCCGAAACCTTATGTAGTTTTCCCCAAAAATTAAAGAGAGGGGACATGTCTAATGATTCGGCGGCGTCTTTGATGCTTTTCTTGTCAATATGTTGCTTGTTGGCGGCATAGGCCATGAGCAGGGCTCGGGACATCAGCTTATTGACAAGACGAGGGGTGCCGTTTGTGTAGCGATGAATGAGCTTGTTAACACTGGGGGGTGGTGTCATATCCGCCCGTCCTACCCGGTTGAGCCTGAAGTTTATATAGGAGGCCATTTCGGTACGAGACAGGGGATTGATTGTTTCCGAAATGGTAATCCGTTGCCGTAGTTGACGGAGAGATGCTTTGTAGATTTTGGTCTTGAGTTCCGGTTGGCCGACAAGCAGGATCTGCATCAGTTTTTGTTTGTCGGTCTCAAAATTTGATAAAAGGCGGAGCTGCTCAATGGAGTCTTCCGGCAGGTTCTGGGCCTCGTCAATGATGACCAGCAGGCGTTTTCCCAGGGGATTACGGCTCAGCAGGTAGTCATAAATTTTTTGGAAGAGGGCCGGGGCGTTTAGCTTGTTGGTCTCGGCATCAACGGCCTCAAGGTCCTGGAGAATGGCAAAGAGGAGATCGCGGGGCGAAAGCTGGGGAGAGATGATATAGGCTGTGTCGTAATGGCTGTGCAGGTAATTGCTCAGTTTGCGCAGCAGCATGGTCTTACCGGTGCCAACCTCACCGTAGATGATGAGAAACCCCTCACCTGTATAAAGGCCGTAGCGGATAACCTCGGCCACCGTTGAGTGGGCGCGGGAAGGAAAATAGAAGTCTCTGTCCGGGGTAAGGCGAAACGGCTCTTCCTTTATGCCAAAGAAGTTCAGGTGGTTCATGGCCCAAAACTATTTTTTGTCATCCGGTTTTTTATAGGTCTCAGGGAGGAACTCCTTATGGACATCCTTGCTCAGGGTCTCATTGACAAGGTCGTCACGCTCTTTGGCCTGGGCGGCAATTTCCTCCATGGAAACAATGGTGGGCGTCAGAAAGATCATCAGTTCATAATTTTCCTGGGTCCGCTCTTTATTCTTGAAAAGGCTGCCGAGGATGGGCAGGGATGAGAGACCTGGGACCCGGCCCTTGTCGATATCATCGCCACTGACATGGATGCCGCCGATAACCACGGTGACCTGGTCTTCAAGAAAAAGGTTAGTGGTGATTTCCTGGCGGTTGATCAGGGGCTCGCCGCCGACATCATTGGTCTGGTCTATACTGTCATTGGTGACATTGACGTCAAGATTGACAAAGGCATTTTTGATGATCTTTGGGGTCACCTTCAGGCTGAGGTTGGCCTCGCGGAATTCGGTATTGATCACATCGCCTGATTGGGAGGTGTAGGGAACCTCCTTGCCCTGTTTGATCTCAGCCTCATGGCCGTCAAGAACGAGCAGGGAAGGGGTGGAGAGGACATGGAGGAGATTATCCTGGGCCATGGCCTGCAGGTCGATGTTGAGGTTGACGTTGTCCCAGATGAAACCGACATTCATGGCCGTATTGGCGGCAGCGACACCAAGGTCGGAGATAAATTCGCCGGTGATGGGCACAGGATTGGCGTTTTTCCAGCCCGCGTTTATAGGGTGGTTGAAGTTGTCAGCCCCCCACTTGATACCGAGCTGCAACTTACCCTCTTTGCTGACCACGACAACCCTGGCTTCGATATGGATCTGGGGGATGGGCCGGTCGATCTGGGCCAGCATCGCCTTTATATCGGCGACGTTGTCCTCCTGATCCTTGATGAGAAGGCAGCTATCATTATTGGTAGCGGTGATGACCCCCTGGTCGCTGAGCAAATGATCGAGCTGTTCCTTAAGCTTGGCGCTGTTGCCGTAGTCGGTGCAGATACGTTCGGTGATGATGCCCTTGCGAGCCTTATTGTAGTCCTCTTCGGTCTCAACGAAGATAGCGCTTTTTGTTTCTGAATAGTGAAGGTTCTTGGCCTCAACAATCAGTTCAAAGACATCGTAGAGGGAGACATTGGTCATTTCAAAGGAGATGGTGTCTTTGATGGAGTCTGAGACATAAATATTGATCTCGGCCTGGCGGCCAATGGCCCGCAGCAGGGTAGGGACTTCCAGGTTTTCGCACTGCAGGTTGGCCGGATAATTGCGTAGCTTCTCCACCAGGATGTTTTGCTGGGCCGCCCAGGCGAAGGGAAGCAGGCCAAACAACAAAAGAAGGAGGAGGCTTGTGCCGAAAATATATGGGGGCTTATTTTGTATCATCAACGTTTCCCTTGGCAGGTGGCTGGCTGCCAAAATCTATATCATATGTATCAAACTGCATGGAGTGTTTCCTGCTGTTTTTGCTCAGTGAGACCTTGGTCTGGCTAATATCGGTAATCAGCGCCCCGTCCACCATGTCACCAATGGTGACGAGCTGGCTATTAATAACGGCCTGAGGAGTAGTCTTGCTCCAGACAATAGCCTGCAAAATAAAATCAGCAAAGATGTCCAGTTCAGCATCGGCAATCTGGCGCAGCCGGACCCGTTGAGTGGTCGGCCAGTTAAAAGGATCTCTGTCCGGAGCCTGGCTGGTGACCAGCATGGTGCTCGGTGTCAGGTCTACCATCTTGAAATTAGGCTCTGGTTCATCAAGGGCCGCAGCCGAGCTTAACGGCAGGACTAACAGGCTCCAGGCCAGGATGGCTGCCAGACAATTTCTTTGGGCGTAGAGAGGTGTTCTAAAAAACATTGGCAACCTCCAAACGACCCAGGTTTATTTTGAAATCGACCTGGGCCTTATCTGCAGGATCATCAGAATGCACGGTCAGTTCAATCGTGTCGAGAAAACCTATCTCCGGACTGGCCTCCAAAAAAGAGAGATACTGAAAAATATTCTCAAAATAACTCTTGCCCTCCATATGGACGGGGAAGAGGGTGAAGCCCTCTAGTGAACGGGCCTCTGCCCGGCTCATCTTGAGAAGATCCTGCTGCATATCAACCGGTGCCGAGGTCGCCAAGGTGAAAATAATCTGGTGAAAACGGTCATCGCTGCCCTGCTTCTGCCATTGTTCGCGGAGCAGTTCCTCCTGCAGGCTGAGTACGGCCAGGGTGTGATCCTTTTTATTGATATCCTGGGAGAGTTTCTGCAGGTGAGAAACCAAAATATCTGTCTGGCCGGCCGTGGACTGGCTCTGGATTTCCTGGATATGCGTGTGTCTCTTGTCCAGCGTTTCCTGACGCGGTTCTACAAAGAGAATATAGGCCCCATAGCCGCAAGCTAAACCGATAATGATGGTGAGCACAAGCTGGCGCACCTGGAGGGCCAGCTCCGGATCGGCACGCATGAGAAAGTAACCTTTCTTCAGGGCTGCTGCTATGTCTTGCGCTTTAAGTTGCATAATCTGTTTTGTTGTCGGGCCTGTGATCAGGCAAGCTGCATAATAATTGTAAACTCTATGCGTTCCTGGTCCTTATTGGTCGCCCTGTCTGTAACGGAAAGCGATACATTGGTAAAGATGTTCAGGCTCTGCATGCTTCTCAGCATCCAGATAAGATCGTCATAATCAAGGGCAGTGCCTTGCATTGAGCCCGCTGAGCCAGTGAAGGAGATTTCCCGGCAGCGCACCGAATCAGGAAGCAGTGAAGCGATAAGGCTTAAAGGGTGGCTGAATTTCTTTTTTTGGCCCCTGATTTTTGAAAGATTGGCAATTTGCGCCGTTTTTTGGTCAATGGCCCTGTTCTTGTTTTGGAGGTCCTTTTTTAACGAGGCAACCTGGCTACTAAGGGCAGTGGCCTGGTTGGCCTCCTCTTCAATACGGGCGATGGTTTTGTTCGTCTCGGCCAGCCGGAGGTTTAGAACCTGTACCCAGGAAAAAAAGATTACACCAATCAGCACTATTATGACGCTGAAGGCAATCGGGATAAGGTTCTTTATCCTTTCGGCTAATGGTTTCTGCGGAACCAGATTGATACGTTGTTTCATGACCTGATCCCTAACTCAGCACGCCAATGCTGATAGCCTCAAAAAGGGGATCACCAAGAGTGGCAGTCTCCGGTTCCATGAGGGGTTTAACCTGAATGTCCAGGCTGTTTTTCAGCTCAGCAGAAAGGGCCTGCCATGAATCCTCGCCGCCGCCGACAAAAGCAGTTTTGACCTGATTACCCTTGACCACCGAGTTAAAATAGTCACGGGTGCGCAAGAGTTCCAGCGAGACTTGACTGATATAGGCAGGCCAGTTCTGTCCGGCCTCGGGTGGCTGAGAGCCTTCGGGCGGTAGGGTATTAAAAAAATCTTGGTCATCCTCAGCAGGTGCTGTGAACTCGGCGCCAATATTTCCCCCGTCCTCTTCCTTGGTTTCGATGAGGAAATTAGCCAGCAAGTCATCAGAATGAGGTTCAAAAAAGGACTCAGGTTGAGAAGCTTCTTGGGCAGCTTGTTCCTGCGGCTGGTCGGCAACCAAATCTAATTCTGCTCCGGACTCCTGGTGCTTTTGAGTCACAGCAGCATGCTCTGGTTTTCTCAACTGCACAGTCCTGGTGAGAATAAGATTTTCATTGTCGTAGATGGCAATGGAAATGGACTTCCGCCAGAGAAGGGTAATCATAGTGGCTTCGTCAGCCTGGAGCAGGTGGCGGGATTCAAGGAAGGCGCAGGCTGAAAAGACGTCAGGCTCGAGGGTTGTTGGGTTTAATTTATAATGGCCAAGGGTGGAACGCAGCTCCTGAAACATTTTGGCTGGAAAGAGAAAGACATTAAGCTGCAAGGAGTCTTTACGCTCTTTGGCGATCTGCCAGTCGTAGATAAAATGTTCTAAAGGTTCGTCGAGGACCTTGGCGATATGGTAGGGGAGAATTTTATCGACCACCTCCCGTGGCACCTTGTTGACAGCAATACTCAAGAGTTCAAATTGGTCCAGGGGCAGGGAAATAGCAACGTCGCCCTTGGGGTTGGCGATATTGGCCATGACCTGATGAACACTCTTGGTCTCAGAGAGGGGGCTGTCCGACCAACCCAAGGGGGTTGCCGCCGTGGTGCCGGTGGGGCTCGGGCTTTTGGCTGCCAGCAAGGCCCTGCTGCGGTCTCCTACAAGGGCATAGCTGGTTGTGTGTTTTGAAAAGGGCCACTGCATGACTTATTTACCGTCCATTCCCGGTACCGGGATTGTTTCAAAAAAATCAGGAGGGAGGATCTGCTCGGCAATGGCCAGTTCTATGGCCTGGAGGAGATGATTATTGTCCGGGGCAAGCTGGTAGGCCTTTTTGAAAATTCGGCCGGCAGGAAAGCCGAGGTCCATCTGCGCCAAAATAACCGCCATGTTAATCAGCGGCGCCGGCTGCTCTGGCGCCAGTTTGCTGGCCTTGTCAAAATAATAGAGAGCTGCCCAGGCATCGCCCTTCTCAGTGAGGCCGACAGCGTGGTTGTTGAAATATTCCACCTGGGCCAGGCCAGTAAGATTTTCTCCTTGGGCTGTTCGGCTGCCAGCATGGGATATTTGAGGGCCTGAGACCGGGGGAGCCACCGGAGTGCTCAACTCTATCTTCTTGGACTGCCGAGAAAGTTTCGTTTTTAAGACGGGAAGGTATTGTCCAGCCACGACAATGGCAACGATGACGGTCAGACCCACCAGAAAAGGGAAATAACGGCCGGTTTTCCTGGCAGGAGGCAGTGTGGCCGCCTGTTCTGCCTGGGGAGAGGTCGTCTCCTGTTCTTGGATCTTTTCTAAGGTGTCAAAGAGTTTGCTCAAGGATTTTACCTGGCGTATGTCTGGACTGGTTTTTCTTGAGGAAACGCGGGTTACGGCGTTTTAGAAGTTAGCCGGAACGCGGCCGGAGCCATCGACATTATCGGTGTAGGCCCGGTCATCGTTAATATAAAAAATTGCGCCGATGGTCTGCCCGTTGGCGTCGCGTTCGTCACCAGGGTAGTAGGCCCATCCGGTTGATTCGCTGGCAAGGCGTGGGCTATTTGTGGCCTCTTGGAGAGAGCGGTCGGCAACTCCGGCAGGTCGCGAGGTCATACCGGTGGTCATGTCAGGCAGGTTGACAGTCGGCAAGGCTTTGTCAGCCTCGTTGGAGAAGTCGTTTGTTCTTACCAGGCGTAAATTGCGAAGGGGCTCGGGGCGGGTGGAGAGAACCAAGGCGTTGCGCCGTATCTCTTCCAGGGTGGGCCAGTCAGGGTTGTCGCCGGTGGGGCCGGTGTTGACACCGGAGAGGAGGATCTTGGCATGGGCCAGTTCGATACCACCCCGGATAGCAGCAAGTTTTCCTTTAACAGAGGCGATTTTGGCCTCCTGCTGCATGTTGAGATAGTATGGGATGGCCATGGACGAGAGAAGGC
>JBFFIS010000083.1:0-8384 GCA_041556375.1 Desulfurivibrionaceae bacterium
ATACACTTCTACATACCAGGGACCTAAAAAGCAAGTTTTTCAAAGGTGATAGGTGAAATTTTTGCTTTTTTTTGTTTTTGCGCTCTTGGTTAGGATTTTAACGGCTTCCACTGCTTTCACAGGGATAATGGCGTTATCCACGAGGGAGTGTCTTGCGCTGCACTTTCCTCTGGCCGCAGCGACGAGGCAACAATGTTAAAATGTCGTGGTGATTGCCTGTAGGCAAGAATGTGAAATAAGGATGATTAACTCTAAAAAAATCGAGATGCCAAGACGCTGGGAATGTCTAGAAAGTAAGCGAACAGCTAGGAAAATAGAAAATGCCAACTAAGGTCTTCTGATTTTATTTAAACTTTTTATGACATGATTTTTTCTGGTTGTTGACTTCTGTCACTAAGGCCGCTGCTTCCTGGAAATTGCCCTCTTCGGCCATGCTAATCAATTCTTTTATAGTGTTTACCGACTCCTGCCAGAGAACCTGCCAGTCATCTTCCGCAGTTTGCCCGTACTCCTGACACATTTCTATAAAAGCCTTCTTGGTGGCAGGATCAAGTGGTTTTGATGCGGCAATGGCGGTACTGATCTCTTTCCAGTGCAGGGTCAGTGTCTTTTTTAGTTTCTTGACCTCATAAGGTCGCGATTCTTTTTTTGCCTTTGATGGCTTATTTTTTCCTGATTTCGTTTTTTGGGGAGGAGAGGTTTTGAATGACTCGGCAGCCTCTTCGCCTACCAGGCTCGCTGTCAGGCTGACATTAAATTTCACCTGTCCTGCTAGAAGCTTTTGTTTAACCTTCAGAGAAACGGCATTGCAGATAGAGAGGTTGACACCGCCAACCGTTACCTGCCCTGCTTCAATCTGCTCAGCTAATTTACGCAGTTCATTGGCTACTCCACGAAGGTTTTCAGGTGAGCAGGATTGTTTGTCGGCGACCATTATGCCTCCTTGAAAAAATAATTTTTACCAAAATAACTTTGCCGTTAAAAACAACAGTTAAAAGCGATTAGTATCTATTACTATATTCCCCTGAAAATCTAAAGAAAAACTAAAATCAGCATGAACGAGAATGGTTGTGTAATCATCAATTATCAGGCCTGGGCCGCTATATTTCTTCTCGGCCTTTAGGCCATTGCGCAGATAGATAGGGATTTCTTGGCTGCCATGGTCAAATTCGACGACGCTATGTTGCTGAGAATTTTTTCCATCTATGTTCGCCGGTGTTGAGGCAAGAGAGGCCTGAAGATGCTTGAAGTCCTGGCTGAGTTTTGCTGCTGACCTGATGGCGACGCACTCAATTCGGGCATCAGCAAGGGTGTAGCCAAAGGCAAGTTCATGTTCGGCATGGAAGGTCGCAAGGAAGTCAGGGCTAAAGGGCACTGTAATTTCAAAAGATTGGCCGGCATAGCGCATATCAACAAACGACTCTGTGGTCATGGCACCACTAAGACCAAGAGTAGCCATTTCCGCCTCTACCCTTTTGTTGAGCTCCTGAATATGCGGTCTTAGGTGATCATAATTCACCGTATCGCCGCTTTTGAAGAGGGCCTGAACCCTGTCGAGCAGAGGCTCGGCACAGAGCATGCCCTGGGCCGAGAGAATGCCAGCCCGAGCCGGAATAATGATTTTTTTGATACCCAGCTCCCTTGCCAAATCACAACAATGAAGACCTGAAGCGCCGCCATAGGAGAAAAGGCTGAAATCCTTTGGGTCATGGCCTTTTTCCAGGGAAACTGTGCGTACGGCCTTGACCATGCCAGCTGTGACGATGCGGATAATGCCCAAGGCGCATGCTATGGGGCTGAGGTCGAGTTTTTTAGCCAGGGATGCCATGGCTTTACCAGCTCTGTCGATGTCAAGCTCCATTCTGCCGCCAAGAAAGCGGTCCCTGAGCAGTCTGCCGAGAAGGAGATTGGCATCAGTAACGGTGATCTCTGTGCCTTTGCCGTAGCACACCGGGCCGGGGTCGGCGCCGGCACTTTCCGGCCCCACATGGAGAAGGCCGCCTTCATTAATCCTGGCAATGGAGCCCCCTCCTGCGCCGACAGTGTGGATGTCGAAAACAGGCACCCTCACCGGGTAGCCGTCAAGGCTGTATTCTTTGGTAAGGCTCGGCTTTCGGTGACAGAGGGAAACATCGGTGGAGGTGCCGCCCATATCAAAGGTGATGATCTTGTCCATCCCCTGTTGCTGGGCTAAATAAAAAGCTCCTTTGACGCCCCCGGCCGGCCCGGACAAAATGGTGTGGACAGCGCGTTTTTCGATAGTTTCTGCAGGTAACATGCCGCCGTTCGACTGCTGGATGGACAGCCTTTTCCCGCCAAGATAACCGGAAAGCCGTGAGATGTAGCGAGACATGACCGGAGAAAGATAGGCGTTAATAAGGGTGGTTGACAGCCGCTCGTACTCTCTGAATTCCGGCAGGATATCACTTGAAATAATTATTGGGATGCCGAGGCCGGCAAGCTTGGCTGCAAGGAGCTCTTCGTGACAGGGATTTGCATAGCTGTGCAACAGACAGATGGCCACGGCCTCCGGTTGCGCAGCTATTACAGCCTCTTTTATTCTGGCTACCTCCTTAGTTGCGAGGGCAAGATGTATTGTGCCGTCAGCCAGCAGACGCTCTTGGGCGCCGATAACAAGATCTCCATCACAGAGAGGCGCAGGGCGACTCAAATTGAGGTCGTAGAGTTTACTGCGGTTTTGGCGGCCAATGAGGATGACATCCTCGAAGCCGTGGGTGGTAATGAGCAGGGTCCGGGCCCCTTTCCTCTCCAAAAAAGCATTGGTGCCCACCGTAGTGCCATGGATAATTTCCAGCTGGGGCGGAATTTCGGCCGGGAAAAAGTGGCGCAGGCCTTGGATAATCGCCCGGCTCGGGTCATCAGGGGTGGAGGAAACCTTGAAGCGTTGGAGGTCTCTGCCCTTTTGCAGGATCAAATCGGTGAAGGTGCCGCCGGTATCAACTCCCAGACGTAGGGTTTCCGGTGCCACTATTTGAGCTCCTTCATGATGGCCACCAGCCCCTCCACTTCACGAGCCACGTCTTGGTCTCCTGGCATCATCTCCACGGCTTTTTGCAAATGATAGGTGGCCTGTTTAAATTGGCCCTTATAATAAAAACTCCGCCCAAGATTGAGGTGGGACAGATCCTGTTTACCCTGGCGTGAATAAATCCCGGCAATTTGAAAATAGCCGCCGGAAAAATCGGGCATGGCGCCCACCAGCTGTTTGTAGAGGGCAAGGGCCCGCTCATCGTTGCCGCTGGTAGTGAGGCTGACCGCCAAGTTGTAGGAGGCGTACCAGTCACCGGGGTCAAGATTTCTGGCCTTGTCAAAGAGGTTCTGGGCCTCCTTGAGGCGACCGCTTTTGAAATGGATAAGGCCCAGATCACTTAGAAGAATTGTTTTTTCGGGAAAGGCGGCAATGACCTTTTTTAATTCCTCTTCTGCCTTGTCATATTGAGCCTGGTCGAAATAGGCCAGAGAAAGGCCATAGGTAGCCATCAGGCGCTCAAATTTATTATCAGAAGAGCGAATTGTCTTTCTGTATGATGCCAGAAGATTCTGGGGTTGCTTGGTGTAGGACTTGATCCGGCATTTGATGCGGTTGAACTCAAACTGGTCGACGTCAGCAAAGGTGCCAGGCTGACTGGTGTGGATAAGATCTTCAACATAGCCCATACGGAGTTCAGGCTTGGGATGGGTGAGGAGATATTGGGGCACCTCGCCCATATTAAGCTGGTTAACCTTGTACATCTTCTTGAGCATGGTCACCATGTCCTGGGGATCACGGTGGGCCTGAAGCATATAGGCATAGGCCTTGCGGTCGGCCTCTTCTTCATCATGCCGGCTATAGGCCATGCCCATGGCAGCGCCAGTGGCAAGGCCACCGGTGATAAGGGCCTGGGAGACAGCGCCTCCCCCCAGAGCAATACCTGCCAAAACCAAAGCCAAGGTGGCAGCGTTGATTTTGGCGGAATCTTCAACCCGGCCGGCGATATGACGGCTGACAACATGACCGACCTCATGGGCCAGGACACTGTGCAGCTCGCCTTCATTATCCATTGTCTCCAGGAGGCCGGAATGCATAAAGATAAGACCTGAGGGAGTGGCAAAGGCGTTAAACTGGCGGTTGTTGATCACATAAAAATGGTAGTCGAAATATTGGTTGCCGGCGATTTTGACAATCTCGTCGCCCAGCTTGTTGATGTATTGATTAATGTCAGGTTGATCAATAAGGTCAAATTCGCTCCTGATCACGGCGAGCATCTTCTGGCCATATTCACGCTCCTCCTTGACACTGAAGGCATACAGCGGCGAAAGTGACAGGAAATCCCAACAGAGAAGAAGGGCTATGGCCAGTGCTATGGATATTTTTTTACAAAACATAAGGGAATTACGGGAGAACCCAGGCGGCGTAAGAGGTCTGTGTATATATCCTATTTATAGTTAACATATACCTTATTGTTTTTTGTTTACCAGGTAAAAAGGGAGAAGAGGCTTTATGGACTTCTGCTCATAAATCCTGTATAGATTTTGTTGAGTTTTTTTCCGTCCTGTCCTTATTAAACCCACAGAGGTTTCCTTTTCCTTTTTTCTGCCATGCTCAGTCAACTTCATATTGAAAATTTGGCAATAATCAAAGACCTCACCCTTGAGTTCAATCAGGGCTTCTCCGTATTAACCGGTGAGACCGGGGCGGGGAAATCAATTATCCTTCAGGCTATCCATCTCCTCTCCGGCGGTAAGGCCTCGGCAAAGCTGGTGCGCAGCGGCACCAAACAGGCCGTTGTCGAAGCCCTTTTTGACATTGCCCCTGAGGCATCTGTCCGGCAGATTGCCCAGGAGGTTGGTATTGATTGTGATGACACCCTTATTATAAAAAGGATCCTTTCGGCCACGGGACGCAGTCGATTTTATGTAAACGGCAGCATGACCACGGCTAAAATTGTCGGCTCCTTGAGCGAATACCTCCTCAGTGTGGCCAGCCAGCACGACCATCAGCAGCTTCTGGCCCCCCAGGCTCATCTTGACTTCGTTGATATTGCCGGTGACCTTTTGCCGAAGCGCCACGACGTCGCTGCTCTCTATGGAACATGGAGCGCTGCCCGCCAGAAACTCGCTGATCTTCAGGGTAATGAGCGCGACAAAGAGCAACGTAAGGATTTCCTGCAGTATCAAATTGACGAGATCGACCAAGCGGCCCTTGTTGATGGTGAAGAGGAGAGCCTGCTGGAGGAAAAAAACAGGCTGCGCAGCTCAACCGAGCTCTCAAAGCTGGCAGCAGATGCCTATGACAGGCTGTACACCATTACCGACTCTCTGGCCACGGTCCGTAAAAACCTTGAGCAGGCTGCTCATCTCGACGCTCAGGCCACGGCCATGAGCGAGGCGGTTGCCGAGCAGAGTTACCTTTTGGAGGACCAGCGCCTTGAAATACGTCATTATATGGAGGCGATTCCCCACGACCCAGACCGCCTTGAAGAGATCACTGAACGCCTCAACACCATCGCCCATCTGAAACGAAAATATGGTACCACCATTGCCGATGTTCTCCATTTCCTCCAGGAGGCCCGGGAGGAACTCGGTGCCTTGGAGTCTCTGGACCAAGAGATTGCCGTTACCCAAGCCCTCGTTGACAATTCCTACCAGGAGTTACAACGGGCCGGGAAGATTTTGAGCACAGCCCGGCAGCTGGCCGCCGACAAACTTGCCGGTGCCATTGGCAACGAACTCCACTCCCTCTGTCTGGAAAATAGTTGCTTTGAGATTGCCGTGACTCCCCGGGAGCCGTCTCGTACCGGTATGGATCATTTGGAATTTCTCTTTTCCGCCAATTTCGGCGAGGCGGTTAAGCCCTTGAACCAGGTTGCCTCCGGCGGTGAGCTCTCCCGCCTGCTTCTTGGCCTTAAATGCGTCCTTGCCAAAAATGACCAGGTGGAGACGGTGATCTTTGATGAGGTAGACAGCGGCATTAGCGGTAAGGCTGCTGAATCGGTGGGTGCCAAAATTAAAGAGTTGGCCTGCCACCACCAGGTCCTCTGTATCACCCATCTGGCCCAGATCGCCTCTCTGGCTGATGACCATTTCCAGGTCCGCAAAGCCATTGAGGGGGAGCGCACCGTCACCACCATCCACTCCCTGCAAGGCCCGGATATTCTTGAGGCCCTGGCCGCCATGCTTGACGGCACCTCGGTAACCGACAGCACCCTGGCCTACGTCCAACAACTCGTAGAGCGCAAGATACAATGACCACTGCCATCGCCCTTTTTTCAGGGGGCCTCGACTCCATCCTCGCCTGCCGGGTTATCCAAAATCAGGGCATTACCGTCAAGGCCCTGAAGTTTGTCAGCCCCTTTTTCGACTATGACCTCCTGGCCCGCAAGGATGAATATTGCTCGGAGATTTTCGCCAAATACGGCATAGACGTCGAGCTTATCGATATCAGTGACACCTACTTGCGGATGCTGGCCGCCCCGGCCCATGGCTATGGTAAGAATTTTAACCCCTGCGTCGACTGTAAGATCCTGCTGGTCCGGACCGCGAAAGAGCTGATGGCCACATATGACGCCTCTTTTCTCATCACCGGCGAGGTCGTGGGACAGCGCCCCATGTCGCAACGCCCCGACACCCTCCGAGTTATTGAAAGAGACAGTGGCACCGATGGTCTGCTCCTGCGGCCCCTGTGCTGCCGGGCCCAAAAAAAAACCAGGGCCGAGGAGCTCGGGCTCATCGACCCGGAAAAACTGCCGCATTTCAGCGGCCGCAATCGTACCCCCCAGATAGAACTTGCCGCCCAGATGGGGATTAACGACTTTCCATCTCCTGGCGGCGGCTGCATTTTGACCGAGCCGGTGCGGGCTGCCCGTATTCGTGCTCTCTATGACCTACATAAACCAGAACTGCTGACCCCTGAAAATATCCGCTTTCTTCTCCAGGGCAGGCAATTTCATCTTCCTTCCGGGGCCTGGCTCACCATGGGTCGTAACGAGGCTGAAAACAGTGTCGTTGAGTCTCAGGCCATATCTCGGGATCTGCTCATCAAGGCCGTCAACAGGCCGGGACCCAGCGGTCTTCTGCGCTTTAGCCAGGGAGAGGATGACTATCAGCTGGCTGCGTCAATTGTTGCCCGTTATTTGAAGAAAACAGGTACTGATCTTGAGGAGATGCGCCTTACTGATATTGACGGTAAGGTCGATATCATCAGGGTTCAACCTGCTGCTGACGACGATATCAAGGCGCTGAGATGGTAGGGCGCCATTTCTTTGTCACGGCAGGTGCAGGATTTCTTGACATCAGCGGGAAATATATTCTATTATCGGTCACCTTGCTGCTCCTGTGAGTCTCACAGGCCAGGCGGCAAGCTGTTCGTTATGGTTTGAAGCCGATGTAACTCAGTTGGTAGAGTAGCTGATTCGTAATCAGCAAGCCAGCGGTTCGACTCCGCTCATCGGCTCCATAGTTTTCAATAACACCCCCTAAAGCCTCAAGAAATCAGTAAAATTCCACTTTTTTTTTGACATTGCCCCCCTGAAAAAGTACTGTATTTCGTGCTTAAAGCTAAACCTGTTGTGAAACAGGGACGGAAAACCACGGGTCTCATGTCTAGATAGCCGAGTTACCAAGTACTTAATCTTGTTGCTCGGTTTTTTTATTGTAAAACAGGGTGCTTTAGTTAATTTTTTTACGTTGTAAGGTTTATGAGAAAAAACGCTGGTCGTACCCGTTCTGTAACAGATTCACATCTGCAGACTTCACTAGATACAGGTTCCATATTTGGCCTGCCTGTCCATAAGATTGCCAAGTCGGCATCCCCTGCCCCTGCCCCTGCCAAGAAAACTGCAAAAAAATCTAGGCCAAAGGCACCCCCCCAAGCTCCTGTCCAGAAACGTACGCCTCTGGTAAATGGTGATTGGGATCTTTCTCAGTTTGAGGTCCCCGAGGAAGAAGGGCGCAAACGCTTCCATGATTTTGATTTGCCCATTGAGATCATGCATGCCATCAGCGATCTCTCCTTCCATTACTGTACCCCCATCCAGGCCGAGATACTCGAGCATACCTTGAGTGGCAACGATGCCACAGGTAAGGCCCAGACCGGCACAGGCAAGTCAGCCGCCTTCCTTGTCTCTATCCTGACAACTTTACTGACTAAAAAACCAAAGGTTGCCGGCAAGGTAGCCAGCCCCCGCAGTCTGATCATTGCCCCGACCCGGGAACTCGTCATGCAGATTGCCGAGGATGCCGAAAAATTGGCAGCCTATTCTGATATCCACATCGTCCCCATTTATGGCGGCATGGATTACCAGAAACAACTTGATGAGGTCCAAAATCAGCAGGTCGATATAGTTGCCGCCACTCCTGGCCGGCTTCTTGATTTCCAGCGCAAG